>JAGOUD010000187.1 GCA_018061465.1 Burkholderiales bacterium | reverse complement strand
TTGTTTTTTAAATAATTTAACTGCTAAAATTTTGAGAAAAAATGGATTAATTTTTAAAGACAAGTTTATTGGCTTCAGTTCGTAATTCTTATTTTAAATCATTTGAAAGTAAATTAATTATTTTTTTGGATGCAAGTGAGTGAATTGCCTTAAAGCAAAATACTAAAGGTGGAATAAACTAATTTACAGTAATAATGAAGGTTTATTAATTAAATTATCATTTAAAAGGGGTGATAAAGAAATAATCTTAGCCAGTCAGTTAATCAGTTTTAGTAAAAACTTACCGGAAAGTGGAGGGCTTATAATTGCCAGTGGTAATATGACCGTAAGCAGTAATCATATACTAAGTGTGCCATTTTTATTGAATAAAGACTTTTTTAACATTAAAGCCTATATTGGCGATAAATTAGTTGATGTTAAATGTTCCAACGGGTACAATAAAAATAGCCTGTGCAGTGCATTGGTGGACACAACTGGAGTATCTGTTAACTCACTAAAACTTACAATTGATGGTTATAATTCTGCTTTAGATAAATCAGCGTCAGTTAATACTGTTATTACCGTTAATAATAATTTACTCGCGAATCTAGTAACATCTGCAATCAACCCGAGTATTAATCCCTCTGATGGTGAACATTTAGTTGCTATTACTCTTTTAAACAATGGAACACAAGATGCCACTAATATTAACTTTAATGCATTGTCCCCAGTTAACATAGAAGAAAATACGTGTGGTGCTCTTTTAGCGCCCAATGAAACATGTGGTTTTGAAATTAATGCTACTTCTATAATTAGCGGGCAATCTTCCCTAACTATTAGTTATAACGATGGTAAGAGTACTCAAATAATTCCGGTAAATGTTTCATATATTAGTAGTACTCCATCCCCGTTATTAGTTTTTACACCAAGCGGTAATTTTATAGACATTGCCACTAATCAAGGTGCAGTATTTATGACAATTAATGTGAAAAATATGGGCAATACTGTATTTGAGAGTTTAACTTTTAATGATATTAATTTGCTGAACCCAGCAATGAGTTCTTTTGCAAGTAATAGTACTTGTGTTAATGGTCAGAGTTTGGGTTTAGGTAATAGTTGTAATATGGTAATTAGTTATAATCCGATTGTTGTTGAAAGCGGCAGCATATTGTTTATTGCTCAAGGTAATTATTTAGATCAAAGTGGTAATTCAACCACTTATTCTAACTCAAGCTTAACAATTCCATATTCTGCATTGAATGATCCTATATTTAAAGCCGTAGGTGATTTTGGAATGGTTATTAGTTCACCACCGGGAGCAGGAGGAACTTGGAGTGCTAATGTAGATAGTCCATTTGCAAGTAAGACTATCAGCGCCAATAGCTTATTATTAAATAATGGGACTTATGTAATGACTTTAAGCAATGGATTGATTAAATATAGTTTACTTAATGGCTTATTTTGGCAAACTAGTAATTTGACCGAAAGTGCTACTTTTAATAGTAGTACGTGTTCAATTATATATGATGGGAGTTACTATTATACTTGTGGTGCACTTAATCAGCCATTTGTTCATCAATGTACTATAAGTGGAGCTGGATGCATTATTCGTACACAAGATTTATCCACTGGGTGGGAGCCAATATTTACGCCGAGTACGCCTACTTTAATTAATGACGTATATTTCTTCAAAAATGGCAATGATGCTGCCTATATAGCAACTCTTGCAAGTAATGTAGCAAATGCAGGATTAGCTACTTCAAATAATGGATATTTATGGAATGACACTTCATCTGGGCAGTTAATAGATGCAAATAATAATTTTACTTCTATTACTTTAAATACTGCAACTAATAATTTAACAGCGTGGGATACCTCAAGTTGGAGTAGTACTCAATCAATTTTAAATATCTCAGATACTTGGGTGGCTAATACATCAACTAGACCGACTGATAGCCGGGTAACTAGTGCTTTATTCTACGATGGTAATTATGTATTAACCCTGGCTAATGGAAGTATTTATACTACTACGGATCCAAATTTTAGTTATGCCAGAGTATGGCCTGGTACTACCCAGTTAAATAAAGTTATTTATGCTAATGGGATTAATTCTGGAACTTATTTAGCTATTGGTAATAATGGAATAAATTTAACTACTGATAATCTTATACTATGGGATAATCAGCTGCCATTGATGGTTGGTCAAGCAACTATTCCTAATTTAACTGGTCTATATTATGCCTCTGATGTTAATCAGATATGGGTTACTGGAGTTAGCGCTATTTTAAATTCGTCTGATATGACTACTTGGAGCACTCCTAAATTACAAGATATTGCTAAAAATGGGAATAATTATTTAGCAATTGATAATCAGGGTAATATTTATTCCTCAGTTAATGCAACTAATTGGAGTCGTGAATCAAACCCTACCAATAATATTTTAAATTCAGTTTATTGTTTATCTGAGAATTTTTGTTTTATAGTTGGTAATAATGGAACTATTTTAAAAACCACTGATGGAATTAACTGGCAGACAGTAACTTCGGGTACCACAAATAATTTACATTCGATAATTTGTCAAAGTGGTCATTGTGTGGCAGTTGGTGGACGTGGGGTAAATAATTCAGGTACTGTAGCGGTAAGTAATGATTATAATACATGGAGTGTAGCACGAGATAATTTAGCCACTACTAATTTAAATGGAGTAGCATTTTTTAATAATAATTATTTAGCGGTAGGAGATAGCGGCAGCATTTTTTCTTCTACTAATGGAACTAATTGGAGTGTTATTCCCTCAGATACTGTAAATAATTTAAACTCGGTTACCTGTGGTAATAATTTAGGTTGTGTTGCTGTGGGGAATACTGGGACAATACTTTTTTCCACTTTTGGTCTTTCATGGGTAGCTGCTCCATCTAATACAGCTAATGATTTATTATCGGTTACCTATAATAAAATTTTTGTAACTGTTGGAAAAAGTGGTGTATTGAGATATTCTGCAACTGGTACAGGCACTTGGGCAAGTGCAATATTTCCTGTTACAAGTAGTAGTACTAATAACTTAAATGCAGTAATTAGTGATTAATGTTGTGTATCTTTTGAAGATTAGATAAAGCTACTAACGGCTAATTATTATACTTGAATATTTAACGATTGTTTTTAGTGGTAAAAATTACCTTTTATTTTTATGGCATGGTATAATAGCTGCTTAAGATAAAAAAAGAGCTCAACCTGAGTTAATAATAGTGTGAATACTAATTTTCTGCGAGCGACCTAGTGGTTTGTGGGGTTACTTGTCGCTCGAATACTCCTTAGTTTATTAATCAGGTGGAGCTCTTAAGTACGTATTTTACTCGTTCTGTATACTTAGCAATACCTGCATTTTTTGCTATTTTTGAGATTTTTTGCTAACCAATTGATTTGCTGTATAAATTTTTGCTAAAATAATTTTATTTAATTACTTCCAGATCACCTTTAGTGGTTAATTCTTTATTATTCTCCAGTGCCTTTATGAGTTTGCTCTATCATGGCTTGTTGCAATGCAGGTAGTTGTGTTCTAATTTTGGTAATTACCTGTCTATTAATATTTCCCATAACTATTCCAGCTCCTTTAGCTAAAACACCTTCAATTTTCCCCCATGGGTCAATAATCATGCTATGTCCAAAAGTTTGGCGACCATTAGAGTGGTTGCTACCTTGTGCAGAAGTAATTAAATAACATTGAGTTTCAATCCCGCGGGCTCGTAGGAGT
>JAGOUD010000036.1 GCA_018061465.1 Burkholderiales bacterium | reverse complement strand
CTAAGGGTAATACTGCATTTAAAAAGCTTTTTAATAAATGCGGATGTTCACCAAATATTTTCTTGAACACCACATCCGCTTTAGGATCTAAATATCTTGACATCTAAGTGCTCCATTAGTTAATCGGTTAATTACTACGCTTAATTTCTTCAAGTTGTTCAGGTGTTAGTTGAGTGGATGTAGCAATTACAGGTATACTTATTCCCAACTTTAAAAGCTGTTTCGCAATTTCCACTGCTGCTTCTTGCCTACCTTCAACTTTACCTTCAATTTTACCTTCAATTTTACCTTCAGCTTTTCCTTTTTCATATTTATCAATTAGCCGCGTCTTCTCCGTTCTAACTGCATCCCAATACGATTCATACGCATTCAATTCCCCAGGAGTATAGGCCGCTTCTTCAGCAAGAACTATAGCTTCACATATCTCAGGAACATCCAAAAGTTCTTGCGCTACCTGTATCGTTTTCTCATCAATTTCCCGTAAAAAACGCAGCCATAATAAACGTAATTTCTTGTCAGTGGATGACTGTACCGGGAATTTAGGCAATTCTATAAATACCAGCTGCAAATGCTCAATCACATCCTCACTACTATCACCACGCTTTACTAATTGATAGTGATGGTACCACTCTTTCGCATCCTTATCAAAAGTATCAGCTACTATACCCAAGCCATAAACTGGCTGCAATAACCGAAAATGCTCTCCTTTTTCTAATTGCTTAACCACCGCCTGACTAGTACCAAATAACAAGCGCTGCTTAAAACTGTCCGTCCACTCAATTTGCATCTCAACAATAAATACCCGCCCACAAGCATCAGTACATTTTACATCAGCTATAGTCCGTTTGAAAGTTGGTATCGGCGGTATTTGTTCAGTAGGTAAATAGCTTAATTCCATAATTGGATTATCTACAGCTAAGGGTAATACTGCATTTAAAAAGCTTTTTAATAAATGCGGATGTTCACCAAATATTTTCTTGAACACCACATCCGCTTTAGGATCTAAATATCTTGACATCTAAGTGCTCCATTAGTTAATCGGGAAATAATAAAAGCTAGGCAGTCTTTTCCATGTAAACTTTTGCTATTAACTGGTATTATACTACATTTAAGCCTCCAATGCCATCAAAATACCTACAAATACTAAAGTTCCCTCATTAAGAGCAACCCAAATTGATATAACATAATAGCTTACCTAAATTGTAATTGGAAGTACCATAAGTTTTAAAAATAGCTCAACTATAACCATGATATAATCTGGCACAAATTCAAAAATTTTAGTAATTATAAATTTAAGAAAGTTATATGATGAAAAAATGTCCGTTTACCTTATCTAATGGAGCTCCTGTAGCAGAAGATCAAAATAGCATCAGTGCTGGTGAGCATGGTTCACTAACTTTTGATAATTATCATTTATTTGAAAAGCTAGCTCATTTTAATCGAGAACGGATTCCCGAGCGCGTAGTACATGCCAGAGGTAGTGGGGCCTACGGCACTTTTACTTTAACTACAGACTTATCTAAATATACTTTAGCTGATTTTTTACAGAGTGTACATACTAAAACCAGAGTATTTGCACGGTTTTCAACTGTTGGCGGTGGGCAAGATTCAAGTGATTATGCACGCGACCCACGCGGATTTGCCATAAAGTTTTATACTAATCGCGGAAATTGGGACATGGTAGGAAATAATACCCCAGTGTTTTTTTTACGTGACCCATTAAAATTTCCTGATTTTATCCATTCACAAAAAAAAGATCCGCAAACCAATTTACCTAATCCCGCGCGTATCTATGAATTTTGGGCAAATTCTCCACAATCATTTCATCAAATGACTATTTTAATGTCGGATCGTGGCATACCAGCGTCTTATCGGCATATGGATGGGTTTAGTTCTCACACTCTTAGTTTCTATAATACTCAAGGCGAACGTTTTTGGATAAAATGGCATTTTAAAACTAATCAGGGAATAAGAAATTTAACTGCCCAAGAAGCTGCAACCCATCCATGCTTTGGTGCCCAGCAAGATTTATTTAATGCCATTAATCAAGGGATATATCCTAGCTGGACCGTAAAAATACAAATTATGACAGCCAATCAAGCTAAAACATTTCATATTAATCCGTTTGATTTAACTAAAGTATGGCCCCATAAAGATGTACCATTAATTGAAATTGGTCAACTTGAATTAAACCAAAATGTAGCGAACTATTTCCTTGAAGTTGAACAAGCCGCATTTAGTCCAAGTAATTTAGTCCCGGGTATTGGCGCTTCACCGGATAAAATGTTACAAGCTCGATTATTGGCTTATCCGGATGCACACCGCTATCGTATTGGAACTAACGCTAATCAATTAGCAGTTAATCGTCCAATTTGTCCAATCAATAATTACCAAAGAGATGGAGCTATGGCACACAATCATTTGGGCAATTTAGAGCAAATTAGTGGAGTTAATTTTTATCCTAACGAAGAAGAAAATGCTCCAAAACCACTTTCAGAATTCACAGAACCACCTTTGCCATTATTAGCAGATGCTTGGATTAAAGCGTATGATACTCAAGATGAAGATAACTTTAGCCAAGGTGGAAACCTGTTTCGCCTAATGTCCGATAAACAAAAAAAGCTTTTAGTAAATAATATTGCTAGTGGATTAATCCATGCAACTGAAATAGTTCAAAGTAAAATGCTTAAGCAATTTTATGCTGCAGATCAAGAATATGGAGATATGGTAAAAAAAGCTTTAACTTTTGTGAATTAATTTAATTTTAAAATTAACCTTCTTCCATTGCTCAATTTCTTCATTTAAGGAGTATTGAGTCAAGGGATTAGTCTGTAACCAATTTTCGTCAACTGCCAACTCCAGAGTATATTTAGATACTACTTTAAAGCTACCCAGTACATTGCTGGGTGGCTTGCGACGCTTACGATTTAAAATTACTGCGAAACGAAACGACATCATCATCAAGAAAAATCGTAGTTTCACTTTACGCGTATTACTTACACTCTCGCAAGCACGAACTAAGCTGCCACGATGAGCGCGTACTAAATCAGCTAAGATGCGTTGTTCTGGTTTAGAAAATCCCGCTAAATCTGCATTAGCTAAAATATATGCTCCATGGCGGTGATAATCATTATGTGAAATACTTAAGCCAATTTCATATAACTGTGCCGCCCACCTCAATAGCTTTAAATAATTAGCTTCAACATAATCTGTGCTAAATATATCTTTACATAAATAAAGTGTTGTGTTAGCTACATGGCCACCTTGAACATCGTCAATAGTATATTGCTTAAGCAGCCGATTAACCGTAGTAAGGCGCAAATCATGCTCAGATTTACGTCCCAATAGATCATACATAACACCTTCACGCAGGGCACCATCAGCAATAGTCATATCTTCAACGCACAGCTCTTCCATAATAGCTATCATTATAGACAATCCGCCAGGCAGTACCGCACGCCTATCATCTTTTATACTACTTAAAAATAAATTTTTACTATTTTTATGCTTAATCATTATTTTTTTTAATTTATGTAAGCCATCTATAGTAATATGCTCTCCAAACCCATATTCAATACATAAATCATATAACGTTTTAGCAGTGCCTGAGGTCCCAATTGCAGTGTACCAATCATGCCGAACAAATAGATGTTCCATTGATTGAATTTTGCTTTTTGCTGCAAGAATAGCATCGGCAAAATTAGCAGGAGTTAATTCTCCATCAGCAAAATAGCGATTACTAAATGAAACACATCCAATAGTCACACTTTCCATGATTAAAGGTTCATAACCGCTGCCAATAACAAATTCTGTAGAACCTCCACCAATATCCACAATAAGACGCTTTTGAAGAGAATAGGCTAAAGAGTGCACTGCACCAATATAAATCAGCCTGGCTTCTTCATTTCCCGAAATTACTTCAATATTAAACCCCAGTATTTTATTAGCAGTTGCAATAAACTCATTGGCATTTTTAGCTACGCGCAATGCGCTAGTTGCCACCACCCGTACCTGACTTTTATTAAACTCCACCAGTCTTTCACTAAAGCGGGATAATACCTCAAGCGCAAATAATTGCGAATCTTTGCTCAAATAATTATTATCATCAAGCCCGCCAGCTAAGCGTACAGTTTCCTTAATTTGGTCGATGGGATAGAGTACCCCATCTTCACCAACCCTAGCAACTAGCAGTCTAAAGCTATTTGACCCTAAGTCCACTGTTGCCAGAAGGTCGTTATTCATATCTACCTCATTATAAATTTAGTGTAACCCAATATTATTTGATTATCACATCTATTGTACCATTTTTATAGGCTAAAACTAGTTCATCTGCACCACGTCTGGCAAATAAACCATTAGTTACCACTCCAGCAATAGCATTTAATTGATACTCTAATTCAATTGGTTGCATAATGTCTAAACCATAAACATCTAAAATCCAATTACCGTTATCCGTAACTACCCCAGTCCTCCAATCCGGCATACCACCTAATTTAACTATTTCGCGAGCAACATAACTGCGCGCCATAGGAATGACTTCAACTGGCAGCGGGAATTTACCTAATTTCATTACATATTTTGATTCATCAGCAATACAAATAAATTTTTTACTGGCTGCGGCAAGAATTTTCTCCCGAGTAAGGGCAGCACCTCCACCCTTAATCATTTGCAGATGATGATTTATTTCATCCGCTCCATCAATATAAATATCTAATTCACCTACACTATTTAAATCTGCACAGGGAATTTTATGCTGCCTTAAGAGATGAGTTGTTGCCTCAGAACTAGAAACAGCACATTTTATAAGATTAAGATTCTGCGCTAACTTATCAATAAAATATTTTACTGTAGAACCAGTTCCTACCCCCACTATCATATCAGGTTTAATGTATTTAATAGCATATTCACCACATAATTGTTTTAAATGATTTTGTACAACCATTGATACTCCATTAATAATTATAATTGTCATTGCAAATGAAGCAATCTATATTTATAAAATAGACTGCCATGTGGCGTGTCACCACTAATAGTGATTTATTCTTATATTAATAACTTCTATAAACAGCCTTGCCACTTCGTATTAATTGCATCCAATATTCCAGCTTTGTCTAACCCTTCTTCGGCTAATAATACTTTTTGATCACCATGTGATGGAAAATGATCACCAATTCCTAAATTAAGGATTGGAATGAGAATATTCATGTGTGCCAAAGCTTCATTACATCCACTACCGGCTCCCCCACAAATCATATTTTCCTCAATTGTTACCAGATACTCATGTTTAGCCGCTATAGTTTTAAGCAATTCAATATCTAATGGTTTAACAAAGCGCATATTACACACTGTTGCATTTAAGTCGTGAGCAACAGCTAGTGCTACGTCTAATAGGGTACCAAAAGCTAAAATAGCAATTTTACTCCCCTCCCTTACTATTTCCCCCTTACCTAATGGTAATAATTGCATATTTTCATTAATCAATGCTCCATTACCAGTACTTCTGGGGTAACGTACAGCACACACTTGATTAGTTTTGTAAGCAGTCCATAACATTTGATAACATTCATTCTCATTACTAGGAGTCATAATTATTAAATTAGGAACACAACGTAAATAAGATAAATCAAATGCCCCCATATGAGTTGGTCCATCAGCTCCAACAATTCCTGCCCGATCAATGGCAAACATAACTGGTAGATTTTGCAGCGCTACATCATGAATTAGTTGATCATAGCCCCTTTGCAAAAACGTTGAATATATCGCCACAATAGGTTTAATACCTTGAGTTGCAATTCCTGCAGCAAAAGTTATAGCATGTTGCTCTGCAATTCCGACATCAAAAAATTTATCCGGATAATTTTTAGCAAATTCAACCATGCCAGAACCTTCACGCATAGCTGGAGTTATTGCTACAAATTGAGTTTCAGTTTTTGCCATATCGCACAACCATTTACCAAATACTTGCGTATAAGTTAAATAACCCGCTTTTTGAGCATTCATCATGCCTTCTACAGGATTAAATTTAGTAACCCCATGATAACCAATTGGATTACTTTCGGCAAGTTTATAGCCCTGCCCTTTTTTAGTTACTATGTGCAAAAATTGGGGACCCGATAAATGCTTAATTTTAGCGAGCGTGTGCACTAATTCATCAATATCATGCCCATCAATTGGACCAATATAATTAAATCCTAATTCTTCAAAAAAAGTACTGGGCATTACCATGCCTTTTACATGCTCTTCAACTTTATGGGCTAATTTCTGTACTGTTGGCACCAAACTTAATGCCATATTAGCAGTATGCTTCACTGAATTATAAAATCGGCTGGCTAAAATTGCAGAAAAATATTTGCTAATTGCCCCAACATTTTCTGAAATAGACATTTCATTATCATTTAGTATAACTAAAATATCGGAATCCAGCCATCCAGCATTATTTAGACCTTCAAAAGCTAACCCAGCAGTCATTGCACCGTCACCAATAATCGCAACAGTTTTATTAGTACGGCCTTTATGCTTATTAGCGATGGCCATACCTAGAGCTGATGAAATTGAAGTTGATGAATGACCAACACCAAAAGTATCATATTCACTTTCATCACGTTTAGGAAATCCCGCCAAGCCACCATATTGACGCAAAGTATTCATTCTATCCCGCCGCCCAGTTAGAATTTTATGGGCATAGGATTGATGTCCTACATCCCATACTAATAAATCCTCCGGAGTATTATAGACATAATGTAGCGCAATAGTAAGTTCAATACTGCCTAAATTTGAAGCTAAATGACCACCAGTACTGCTCACCGTGGTTAAAATAAACTCACGTAATTCTTTTGATAAAGTGTATAATTGATTCTTCTTTAATTTTCTTAAATCGCTCGGATAGTTAATTTTATCCAATAACGAACATTTCATTCTTAATTACTCCGCTTATATACAAAGTGAATAAGTTCAACTAATTCATCATGTTGAGGTAATTGATATAACTCATTTAAGACATTATTATATACTTGATTGCTCATATCAACTGCTTGTTCTAACCCCAAGATATTTACATAAGTTGCTTTATTATTCACTAAATCTTTATTTGCAGTTTTACCTAAAGTAGCCGTGCTTGAAGTTAGATCTAAAATATCATCAGTTATTTGGAATAATAACCCAATATTATTAGCAATTAGGTCTAATTTTTCATAAATTAATTTATCATATTCCTTACCTGCTAAATATCCGGCCAAAACTGCCGCTTTAATTAAAGCGCCCGTTTTTTTAAGATGCATTTGCTGTAATTGCGGCAAAGTTAAATTGCTCCCCGTACTTAATAAATCTAGCGCCTGCCCCCCTGCCATGCCATGTACACCAACACAGAAGGCTAGTAAATTAATAATTTTCAATTTAATGCCATCATTTAAACATAAGTTATCATTGCTTAAAATAAAAAATGCCTCGCTCTGTAACGCATCTCCAGCTAAAATTGCCACAGCTTCATTATACTGCTTATGGCAAGTTGGCTGACCACGACGTAAATTATCATTATCCATAGCAGGCAAATCATCATGAATTAATGAATAACAATGAATTAATTCTATTGCCACACCAATATTAAGTAGAGTCTCAAAATTAGCTTGACTAATATGACCACTCGCAATTACCAGCAATGGACGAATTCGTTTTCCACCATTTAAGGAAGAATAACGCATAGCCTCAATTAAAACTGACTGTTCATTACTAGCTAATACATAACTAAGCCGTTGTTCAATGGCTTGTAATAACGACTTGTCCATTATTTTACTCAACACTAAAATCCTTTAAAGTATCGGTGTCTACATCCAATATTTTAATCTCTTGCTCTACTTGGGATAATTTGCTTTGGCAATATTTTACTAATGTTACTCCTTCTTGATATTTACTAAGCGCTACTTCAAGAGCAATTTCATCATTTTCCATTTGCCGAATAATTGCTTCTAATTGAGCAATTGCTTCTTCAAAATTCACTGTTTTTGTTGCTGAATCATTTGTCAAAATTTGTGTTGTCATCAATTAACCTTTGGAATTAATTTATTTATATACAGACGCAGCCCCAATGCTACCACAAATGTTACAATACTAACTATAAAATAATCAAAAAAAGACATCATATACGTATATTGAATATTGGCTAAACTTGCATGAGGATTATTAATTACCGCTATAGTTGCTAATACTCCAGCAAGTTTAGTGCCTAGTCCAATTGAAAGTAGTGAGATCCCCATCATTGCTGAAGTTAGATGTTGCGGAACCAAAGACGTAACCATTGATAAACTAGTTGGAGAAATACACAATTCACCAATTGCCACTAGCAAATAACCAATTACAATAAACCAAATACTCAAATATTGATTAGTTTTATAAGCATAGTATAATCCAGCAACTAAGAATAAAAAACATATAGCATTTAACAAAAAACTTAAACTAAATTTAGTAGCAATGGAAACATGCTTAAATTTAAACCAAATAGCATTAATTAGCGGACCAAATAAAATTACTCCGGCACTTTCAACGGTTGAGACTGAACTTGCGGGAACTGCTATATAAGTTGCACGTTCAGTGCATAAATTGATAGAAAAAAACTGTTGGAAAAAAATTGCCCAATACAAAATAGACAAAAATACCAAAAACATAAACGCAATTAGTTTATTTCGCGTAACTCCATGGTGTCCCACTATATGGTATAAAATAAATCCGAAACAAAATATGGCTACCAATATAAAATATAAGAACCCTAAGTACTCTGATTGCAATACGCCATAAGATACCACAATTAATAATAGAACACTAGCAATTGTTTTTATTATTTGTAATTGTCCAATATGTTTATGGCGCGAATCACTTAATTTATATTTAGATGCCCCATAAATAAAAGTAATTACACAAATTAACATACCAATAGCCGCAGATAAAAAACATGCATACCAGCCAAACCAAGTTTTTAGATAGCCCCCAGCTAACCCACCACTAGTAGCTCCTACATAAATTCCTACATAATATAATGTATAGCCATTATCTTTACGTTCATCATTATGGGTATACAATACTCCCAGCATGCTCGATACATTCGGTTTTAACATCCCCGTACCCGCAGTAATTGCTGCTAGCGCCAAAAAAACAAATTGCATATTTTTGGTTATACTCAAACTTAAATAACCTAAAAATAATAGCACTCCGCCAATAATAATTGCTCTATTATATCCAATTAGCCGATCAGCGATTAGTCCACCAAAAATGGAATTTAAAAAAGCTAATGCGGTGAATGAACCAGCAATTACAATTGTCGTCGTATCCGGTAATTGCAAATAATGCAGCAAATAAAATACCAAAATAGTATTGATGATGTAAAAGCCATAACGCTCCCACATTTCAGTTAGAAAAAATAGGGCAAACCCTTTTGGTTGATGATAACTATTTAACATAATAATACTTTACCTTATCTTTTTTAACTATTAAATATACTGTTCGTAATTGAAATCTGGACTAAATGTTAATATTCAAAAAATCTTCCAACCTACTCCAAAAAGCACAAAATTGGCTATAATTTAATATAATTTTATTTGCAATAGCTACAGCTATTACTCAAAAATTCTATCTCAATTATTGCTTTTCTTGTGATGATTAAAGGTTCTAACCAGGTTCTAATAAATTTTGACGTAGACTTTTATAACTTATTTATGTTTTAACACATAATATATTTTTTTATCTATTGGTCGTTTTGCCTGATAAACAATATACCATTGAGTTTGATCAATTTTACTCATATCTTCTGTCGCAACTACTGCCTGGTTACACAAACTAAAATTAAGATTTACAAAACTGGGAATTAAATTCACATCTGCATAATAGTACCACAATGCACCCTGAGTGCTGTCAACAGCATTGGTTGCAGTGCACACTTTTTTGTTAATTAATGGTAAGCTATTTAAAACAATCGGACGAAAAGTTAGTACTGAATCAAACCACGGCAGCCACAAAGCTAAAAACAAGACCAATACATAGGTAGTGTTACTCGCCCAATTAGTAACCAATTCCCGCCCCCGAATATGTCGTCGCGTAATCATAAATAGCCAAATAAAGGTTATTATAATTGCTAAACTCAATTGCCAAATATTAAAATTATAGTGATAATCTTGACTATACTTTAAAATATAGTCCATTAAAATTGGCGGATAATGTAAGTTCAAACCGATATAAGCTATCCATATAGCAAGACCAATTACTCCAAAAACACATATACCAAACCAATTAAGCAGCGCGACAATATTAATCCGAATGGAATCTATCTCTAATGAAGCAATAAATACTATAGGCAGAATAATAGGAAAAATTTCTCCTTCTAGATCATGTCCGCCCAAAAGAGCAAAAATAAAAATCAAAAGAGCCAGTACAATATTTAGCTGAATAATTTTATCTTTAAAAATAGCCCTGCGTCTTTTATAGATGCTCCATAATACAAAAAACCATCCGGGCACTATATACCACGAAAGAAAGCTAGCAATACTCCCTAATTGGTGCCAAAAATTATACGGCTGAATAAAAAAGATATTCCTGTAACGTTGCTGCCACTGAACAAAAAAATCATTATTTACTGTGCGTAACTCATAACCATACAGATAAAAGATGACCAAAAACATTGATACGCCAATCGTGGTAGTTATCAAATAATTTTTGTTGCGCCAATATTTATCCAAGAGTGGCAAGATACATAATAATAACAGTGCAATAACAATAAATTCACCAGTAAAATTAAGTGAAATTAATAATAAACCTAAAAATAATATCCACCCGGATATTCCAGGTAACTGGGAATATAATTGCAGTGCATAAATATATAGGCAAAATCCTAAAAGAATTAAGATGGTTGGGGATAATTGGTATGCGTTATTAATAAAACCTACTGAACTGATTAAAATTAATACTACAGTACGTCCATTTTTAAACGCGCTTAAATTAGAACCAATTTTAGCAGCTAAAATAACTACCGCAAAGATAATTAAGGTATTTAATAGTCGAATACAATTAGCTATACTATAGATATTATTAATATCAAATAGTTTAAGAATTGCTGAATAAATCCAGAAATAAAATGGTTGAATTTGTAGATATGGTACATTTGATACGTACGGCACCAGCCACGAATGATTAAGAATAATGCCTTTTACTACAGCAAGCACAAATGGTTCATAAGGTTCCCAAGGTGAATGAAAAAATGCTGTACCCAAAACCCAAATTAAACTCATGACAAACAAAAGCCACGGTCTATCTTTACGCTGAGGTTTTTTGATGGGGTTAAATGTTAGCACGTACCTTACACCTAAAATGCTACTGCTTAAAACATCATAAATTAACAAACCATATTTTTAATTTAGTTATGCTAATAAGTGTGATACCGGAGTTGATCCGGTACCCATTCTTTAATGGATCCTTGAAAACCAAGGAATGACACATTTTGTATACTAGTCATGGCAGTATTTCTAAGAACCCCTAAACAGGTTCTAAAGTAAATTACTTTGCGGTACTTCTTTTGCTAAAAGATGCATATTTCTGACGGAATTTGTCAACACGACCAGCGCTATCTACTAACCGTTGTTTACCTGAATAAAATGGATGACATTGAGAGCAAACCTCAATATGCAGCTTATTTTTCGCCAAAGTTGACTGAGTGCTAAAAGTATTACCGCAACTACAGGTAACCTCTACGGTCTCATAAAGAGGATGGATTGAAGCTTTCATACAGCTACCTTTATAAATTAAATAATTAAAACATGTCCTAAACTAGCATGATTTTACCACAAAGCAAGTTCGGGCGTTAGGTTATCTTTAGTTAAAAGCGCTTCGTATACTAAAGTTATTATTTTGGTATACTGCCCAGTTGCATAATTATCTCCCATAAAAACTCCATTTATACATGATGAATGCTTTTTATTGGTGAGTAAAATAATAGCTAAATTGTATTTAGGATCAATAACTGTCACTGTGCCTACCCAACCGCTATGCCCGATGGCTAGCTCACTAGCATACGAACCAAACCATGCCATTATTCGATTATTAGAATCTCCGGCACGCCGCCAGCCAAGCCCAAAAGAACTGTCTAATGGATGTGGAGCAACAAATTGAGCCTGTATTTTTTGGTTCCAAAACTGTAAGTTGCCATAGCGACCGTGATTCAAAATTAGTTGAGTAAGCACTGCCATATCCTCTAAAGTTGAAAACAAGCCTGCATGCCCCGCAACTTCATCCATTGAATAAAATGTCTTTTCATCATGTACTTGAGCCTGAATTACACTGCTTCTAATATTGGGAAAATCAACACTAAACCCCCGAGTATTCCCATTAATTTCGCCAGCTGCACAATCAGATTTATTAAACCCATTCCGCAAAGGAGCATAAGTTGTATGCTTTAACCCTAATGGAGTATAAAAAACATCTGCAACATATTGATCTAATCTCTGCTGCGTTATGCGTTCAATTATCATTCCTAAAAGCATAAAATCTACATCACTATAAACAGGTTTTAAGCCCAGGGGACGCTCAAAAGGAAGCTTAGTATTAATTATATGTTGGGTAAGCTCCCGATTTTGAGAAAATAATTCCGGTCCAATTGCCTGGGGATTAAAAAATTGCGGATCAGCCATATATCCGGCATCATGTCTTAATAAATTAATTACTCGTCGATCACCGCGGCATTGACCATTTACATCGCAACCTGAATATTCAGGTATATATTTACTAATTGGATGATTTAAATTCAGTTTATGCTGAAAAACTAAATGCATAAGTGCATAATTAATAGCATACATTTTTGTATTAGAAGCCAGATCAAATAAAGTGTCCTTAGTTATTGGATCAAATTCAGATATTGGTAATAAAATACCCGCATCATTATATTTACGCTTATAGCCATACACTGCTTGTTTAATAATTTTACTATCTTTAACTATAATTATTCCAGCACCTGGAAAACCATTGTGTACATCCTGGGAAATTTGATCATCTACTAAAAATAGTTTAGTCGGATTAAATCCCATATCTTGTGGATCAGCATAATCCAGTTTGGGAAATAACATTTTTAGGTAGCATCCGTCACACGGTTACCATTAGCAACATTATCGGTAGCAGCGCTACTGATAATGTGGTGACTGGTGAACTTGTTACTTGTCATAGGCTGATTGACACACCTTTGCCGTAAAATATCAATTCTTTGTTGTGCTGATGGTTGATAAGATTTATTTAAATTAAAAATTCCATGATTAGTTTCGCTAATTAGATCTACCTTTTCCAAATAACTAACCAAGTGTAGATAAAAACCATTTTCTGCGACAAATTGATCAGCTTGATATTCATAGCTACGCATTAAAGTAGACAAAATAAATTTTAAAAAAATCTGCCCCAACCAATAAATTGCAATAATTGGGAGCATGGGTAATAATAAAAATATTCCAATAGTATAACCTAAGCCGCCATATTTTCCCCCAAGTCTACTAATTGCCATAAGCATGGTTTTATAGATATGATAGAATCCAATAACTAAATAAAGCGGTGCTGCTCCAAAAACAATAGCTGATAAAATCGCGCTTTTGTGTTTAGCCACATGCCATAATTTATTAGCTAGTGCGGCACTTAGTTCTTGATCAGTACAGGTATTTAATAAGCCACGTGCCAAAATAATAGTTCGTCCAAAAGATTCAATATGAGCATTTTTTTTATCACTTATGAGTAATTGCAGCCGAGGCAGTTTTATTTTAGCGTCCGTTACAATTGGTTCAATTAAAGAACGGATTTTAGCTTTCTCATCGGTAGTAGCTAAACGTGCATTTCTGAATAACCGCACCAAATAATCACCACCTCTAGTAAAACTAAGTAAAGTAAGCGCTATAATTATAAAATAGCTTATGCCATACCAAAATGTAGTTAATTTATATGTATGGGGCAAAACAGTTAAATAGGCTAAGGTATACCCAAATAAACATACCGAACCTAATAAAAAACCATTTAATAAAATACTTATTATTGCTGGAATTAATATAATCATATCTACGCCATCCCTTAAAAACGGATAATTTCGAAAATAATTTATGTGTGGGGAATTTTGACAATGTATACTCAAAGCGTACTAAGACGCTCCGAGTATACATGTGCTAACCTCTTAATAATACTCCCATACTTGCAGAGTATACA
>JAGOUD010000035.1 GCA_018061465.1 Burkholderiales bacterium | reverse complement strand
CTCTAAAAATGATGAAGCATCACTAAATGCCCGCGATATTGCCATATCATAATTAACTAGGGGTTGATACTCTTCTATTTTAGTACATGCCACATGTAAATTTTTTAACCTAAGTTCAATTGCTGCTTGCTGTAAAAAAGCCGTTTTTTTAGAATTGCAATCAATAACCCATACATTTATATCTGGTCGGCAAATTGCAATTATAACTCCGGGTACACCCATTCCACTACCCACATCAATAATATTATGTAAATCTGGCAATAAATGATTCATTACCGTCAATCCATCTAATAAATGATAAATTATTATTTGCTGCTCATTCGTAATAGCGGTTAAACTATAAATTTTATTCCATTTTATCAAAAGAGCCATATATTGGTTAAGTAATTTAATTGTATCTTGCTTGAATTCAAGCTTAAGCTTGTCAATTCCATTTTCTAAACTGTAAAGCCCTAAATTCATTTTTTATAGTCCAGTAGAGGATTTTTTATTATCCCTAAAATCTGCCCAAGAAATTATCTCAGTATTGCGAATCCAGTAGCCCTCATTAACATAAATTAAAAGTTGATAATCCCCAGGTGAATTACCATAAGCATAACTATAACTAAATTGAGCATTTTTAACTTTTAAATATTCCTCAATCCGCCTAATTTTTTGAATACCATAACAATTACGCGTTTTTAGTCTGCCAGTACAGATATTATTTATAAACTCGATTTCAGTTGCAATGACATCATCTATATGGTGACGCAATGCCCAGTAACGTAAGTAAATAGCTAAATTAGCACTAATTAGAACTATACTATGTTTATGTTCAAGATGGTATTCTAATTTAGCATAAACTTCTGGTTTAATATAATGATCTAACTTATCATGGGCAAATTTATAGGCTTGCGCCTCAATATATTCCAGTGAGTATCCCTTAAGTAAAACTGTTATCGCTTTCTCTTTAGCTAGTTCATTAGTTATAATTTTTAACCAATAGGCAAATAAAATTGGTAGTAATATATACAATTTCAAACTAAATCGCACGCTTCCAATAACATAAATTAAAAATGGAATTAATGTATCACGATTAGTTAAGGTACCATCAAAATCAAAATATGCAACAATTTGTTTCGAATTAATCTTTGATCGTCTAACCATTTGCTGCTTTTTCACAATTTACTCATCCCCTAAACTTGCTAATAATTCTGCCTGATGTTCTGCAATTAATGCATCTGTTAGTTCATACAAATCACCATCCATAATCATTTCTAGTTTATATAAAGTTAGGTTAATCCTATGATCGCTCATGCGTCCCTGCGGGAAGTTATATGTTCTAATTCGTTCTGATCTATCGCCACTGCCTACTAAGCTTTTACGCTGCGCAGATATTTTAGCTTGTTGTTCACGTTCTTTTGCATCTTTAATGCGACTGGCTAAAAGCGACATCGCCCGAGCACGATTTTTATGCTGGGAGCGATCATCTTGACATTCTACCACTAACCCAGTAGGAAGATGCGTAATCCTAATTGCTGAATCAGTTTTATTAATATGCTGTCCTCCGGCACCTGAGGCACGAAAAGTATCAATTTTTAAGTCAGCTGAATTAATATTTACCTCAGCTACCTCATCAGCTTCAGGCATGACCGCAACAGTACATGCTGATGTGTGAACTCTTCCCTGCGATTCAGTCACTGGGATTCTTTGTACTCTATGAGCTCCAGATTCAAATTTTAATTTAGAATATGCTCCATGACCAATAATTCTGGCAATTATTTCTTTGTAGCCGCCTAAGTCAGAACCAGATTCAGATACTATTTCAACTTGCCATTTATTGCGCTCTGCAAAACGGGAGTACATTCTAAATAAATCAGCCGAAAAAAGTGCTGATTCATCACCTCCAGTACCAGCTCTGATTTCGAGATAGATATTCTTTTCGTCATTGGGATCTTTAGGTAATAATAACTTTTGCAGTTCTAATTCCAAAGTAATTACTTTACTTTTAGTTAAATCTAATTCATGCTGAGCAAATTCTCGCATTTCAGGATCTGCTAAGAGTTCATTTGCGGTACTCAAATCATTAATTGCTATAACATATTCTTTAAATTTAGCTACAACAGGAGCTAACTCAGCATATTCCTTATTTAGCCGTGTATATTCATTCATATTATTAATTACTTCAGGAGCTATTAATAAGACAGCTAACTCATCTAAACGAAGAGCCAATTTTTCTAATTTTTCTCTAAAGCTTTGCTTCATTAAAATTAATCATTCCTTTTTTTATAATTGTGGTTTAACAAGCTGTTTATTGAATATTTAAATCGTATAAATAGGTTACTAATCCAGACAATTCTTTTTGTAATTCATTGGTACTACTACATAAATTAACCGTTGGGTTATGGATAAGCCGATTAGTTAATTTAACCGAAAGCTCACGTAATACCACATCTGGCGATTCACCATTTGCCAATTGTTTTTGTGCATTTAATAAAACCTCTTGACGGATTTCGTCTGCATTATCTCTTAATGCTCGAATTACCGGGGTTAATTCACGCTTCTTAAGCCAATTTTGATACTCAACCAATTTATCATTAATTATGCTATCCGCTTCAAGTGCCGCAACTTTACGTTTTTCTAAACCAACATCAACAATTTGAGCAATATCATCAACCGTGAGTACTATTATATGCATATTATTACGAATAGATAAATCAGTAATTAATGGCATAGATAAATCAATAATGAGTAGTTTGCGTGTTTTATTTAATATAGCTTTATCCAAACTGTCACAAGTTAATAATTGTTTGGCTAACCCACTACAAGCTATTATTATAGTATAATCGTTTATAATGCTGGGTAAAATATCAAGGGTAAAAGCTTTAGCATTAATACGTGTTGCTAAATTTTCGGCTTTGGATAAAGTCCGATTAACAATAGTTTTTTGGGCAAAATTAATATTTTTGAAATGTGGGGCAATTTGCTGCACCATATCACCTGCACCAATAAATAAAATTTTTTCTTGTGAAAGATTGTCAAAATTAATTGTAACAATATTTTGTAATGCATGACCAATAGATATAGCAATATGGTTTATTTCAGTTACATTTCTAACATCTTTTTCCACTGCCAGAGCCATTTGAAAAATAGATAATAATTGAGTGCCAACACAGTTTTTATTATTAGATAAATTAAGAGCATCCTTTACTTGAGCTACGATCTCAGTCTCACCTAATACCATAGATTCAAGGCCTGATACTACTCGAAATAAATGATTAGCACATTCAATGCCAGAATGCACATAACTGTGCTTTTTGACTGTTCGCGGACAAACATTTTGAATATCACAAATAGCGTTGATTAAAAAATCAATATCATGTGTAATACAATAGATTTCAGTTCGGTTACAAGTGGATAATATAATTATTTCTTTAGCTATTCCAGAACTTTGCAAGCGTTGTAATGTTTCAGGAATTTCATCACGTGAAAAAGCTAATTTTTCGCGTATCTCAAACCCAGCAGTAATATAATTTAAGCCAAATACATACGGAACATTCATAAACAATCACATTTCCTGGGAGAAATTCATTTTGCATCTTTTTAACTATACTCAAAGATAATGAGTAATACATATAGGGCACTATTATACTATATTTATCAAAGTAGCGACTGAGTGAACTTTATATCACCTACCTCTACCCTACGCCACGTCAACTTTACAAATTTTTCTAATAGTAGTAACAATTATTAAACAATCTTGCCAAAAATTATGAGTTCTTACATATTTAACTGCAAACTCTAACTTTTTTGGCATAATTACATTTATATATTCATATTCTGGATCAGCAGCTTGAGCCAGAATATAATTTTCATTAATCATATTAATTGATGCCCAGTCAGTAATACCGGGACGCACTGATAAAACTATATTATAAATATCCTGGGGGTAAAATTTTACATAACGTGGTACTTCAGGTCGCGGACCAACTAATGACATTTCCCCTTTAAGTACATTAATTAACTGCGGTAATTCATCAATTTTAAATTTGCGCAAGATATGTCCAAGTTTAGTTATACGGCTATCCCGACCAATAGTAATTTCAGCACCTGCTGCTGCTTTCATGGTACGAAATTTATAAATGTAAAATAATATCCCATTTTTACCAACTCGCTGTTGGCGAAAAAAAACTGTTCCTTTAGAGGTAGCTTTAATTAGAATTGCGATTATAATAAAAGCTGGAAATAAAATAACTAAACCAATACTTGATATAATAAAATCAAAAATTCGCTTTATTCCCATTATGAATTACTGCTTACTTAACTAAAATATTTTTAATTGTATTAATCACTCGTGATTGATCATCTTCAGTCATTTTTGTATACAATGGTAAACTTACTGTGGTCAAATAATACTGTGTAGCATGCGGAAAATCATGCTCTTGTAAATTATACTGATTTTTCCAATAAGGTTGCATATGCAATGGAATAAAATGCACACTAGTACCAATTTTAGCCTCACTCATTTTTTGAATAAATTGATTCCGCGAAATTCCAGTTTGAGCTAGAATATTTATAACAAATAAATGCCATGAATGCATATCTGTGAGCTGATTTTTTACATTAGGCGGCAATTGAATCGGCAGCCACTGTAATTCATCCATATAGCGCACCGCCATCTTCAGGCGTTTTTGATGGAAGACATCAACCCGGGACAGTTGAGAAATTCCTAAACTACTTGCAATATCAGTCAAATTATACTTATACCCTGGAGCAACAATCTCATAATACCAAGCTGGTGTGGTAGAAGTATAGCGATCAAAAGCATCACGATTAATTCCATGAAGGCGCATAACTCTACAACGCCTGGCAATTTCCGGATTTTTAGTAACTAGCATACCTCCTTCACCTGTGGTGATAGTTTTAGTTGCATAAAAACTATATACTATCGCATCACTGGCATGTTGTCCAATTAATACATTATTAATTTTAGAAGGTAGGGTATGTGCGGCATCTTCAATTACACGTAAATCATATCGTTTAGCAATAGCTAAAATTCTCTCCATATCACACGGCAGCCCACCAAAGTGAACCGGAATAATAGCACGAGTGCGGCTAGTTATTTTAGACTCAATTTGTTCAATATCTATGTTTAATGTAGTTGGGTCGCAATCAACAAATATAGGAGTAGCACCTAAATAACAAACTACCTCAGCAGTTGCAGTAAAGGTTAATGTTGGCACTAAAACTTCATCATTAGCCCCAATTCCACATGCTTCAAGTGCTAAGTGCAGACCAGCAGTTGCTGAATTAACCGAAATTGCGTCAACATCACCACCTAAATAACTCGCAAATTTTTGTTCAAACTCTTGAGTTTTAGCTCCAGTAGTAATCCAACCTGAACGCATAGCATCTACAACTGAGGCAATATCTTCCTCACTAATATCGGGTACCGCAAACGGTAAAAATTTAATATTATCCATTATTTATATACTTCTACTGAAGCTCCAGTTGAACTAATTTCTACTCTGAAATCGCTAGTTTCTTTTGCATCAGAGGTGCAGCTTATAGTTTGTTTTTGGCTGCCATAAATTTGCAGCGGAGTCCATGGTACTTCCCCACTTAAATCAAATTTATTGGCATCATAAAAATGACACCGATAATAAATGTCTTGGGGCGTATCATTTGAGGTATTAGTTATAGTTGCTTGTGCTATAAATACTCCATTAACGCGCTTAGTACGTAAATCAGTGACTTCAATATCTTTTACTTTACCTACTACTTCCATCTTACTTTGAATGCTCTTACTATTTGCACAACCAAACAAGGTAAGCAATATAGCCGTTGATATAATAACCTTTTTAATCATTTATTCCCTTTCCAATACTGTGAGTATTATAACATTTAATCCAACTTCTTATTGCGAATAAAAATAATTATTCTAAAACATTAACCTGAGGGCTAAAGTAGACACTATTCCCAATTATTCGATAAGCTAAAACTGCATAATTTTTAGTTAAATTTACTTTAATTTTTTTAACTATCCCTTTATTATTAACACTAATGGTATGTATTCCAGGGCTTAGTCTTAAGCGAGTTACATAAATTTGCTGAGGCAGTGTAAGCCAGGTTCTTTCATCGGCACTCCCCAAAAATTTACTCCCAACTGTAGCTAACAAACCAACCAGGCTACCCCCACTACTACATGCTGATTGTTGTAATGCTACATCTTTTGCCGCACGTAGGGTATTTCTTAGATAGATATTGGATAAATTATCATGTAAATAACGGCTTGCCATTAAATTAAAATTAGTAAATAATACTGGCGATAAACTATTCCCATCTATACTTAAATTTTCCTCCGGGTTATACCTAGTATTATCTATAATCAATTTAGGAAAAGAAATATTAATTAAGCTTGAACATTTATTTTGTCCCTGAGTGATATAAAACGGAACTGAAAACTCTACTGATTTTAATTGTGGTGCATGCCCTACTTCTTCAACTATGAGCAAATCAACTGTATTATTATCATGTATTTGTCCCTTATCTATATTATAAATACTTTGCTTAATTAAGGGATTATTCGGGTTAAGTTCTAAGGCTTTTACATAACCTGGCCTTGCAAGACTTGGCTCATGTAGCACTTCAAAAATAAACCCAGCCAAGTAATGACTAAACGCATTTTGATAACTATTCTTTAATGCCAGGGTTTCAGGTGAATTTAATCCAGAAAAATCATATTCGGTTTTATTCATACTTTCTACTTGCGCTAAATTTATAAACCGAGTATTAGTTGAAACTTGGTTATTTTTTTCTATGGACACAGTTTTAGCATATTGGGCTTCACGATAATCATGAATCACATCTTCAATATTGTACATGCGAGTAATTTCAACACGTGCTGAGTCTAAATCATCTAATGCCACATAATTTAACGCTTTATAAGTTGGCAACATTACTTTTTCGTAATCTTTAGCTGCATAATCTATTATTTTATCATTCACTAAGCTTGTTTCCAGAGTATCACTAGCTAAACCTAAACTCCCATTATGAAAACTTGCCACCCAAGCATCAATATATTGTTGTGCTGAACTTAAATCACTATTACTTGCCGTATATTTACTCGATAACCGAAGAATTGTACCATGCTCTAGATAATAAAGTAGATCATTTTTACTATTAAGCATAGCTGCTGCCTGAGATGGATCATCATTAGATAATGCTTTTAGGGGAGTTGCCATATTGGCACTATATGAACTCAAGGGGTTATTGGCACACGCCTCAAGTCCACATAAAATTAAAAGCATAAAATAATTAAGGAACCGCAGCATACAATAATTAAGAGTATACCTGAACATCAGTAACAATATCAGATTCGGCCTGTTGGTGATTTAATAACATAAAATTAAATTGCGATTCAATTTCATCAACGACATCAGATGCTAAGTCTTTAGAGGCTGTTGAGACTAATTTACCTATATTATGATGCCACGTCTGCCCCTTATTTGAACTAACAATTTTTATGTCATGAGCACTTCCGGTTGCTGAAAATGATGCCATAAGTGCATGATCACGTGCTCTTACTAATTTAAAGTCAGCTTCGACTTCAATAACATACTGTTTAGTTAAATTACTTGTTCCTTTTAGGGGATAACTATCTTCATTTTCACCAATGTAATTAATAACTCCTAATAAATAATACTCAGTATCTGGATTATTTTTCTGACTTATTAATAAAGCCTGATTTGAACTATCCAAAAAACTTTTTTCTGGAAGATCAGTTTCATCATCTACACTTAGCGTGCTAACAATTGTTTTATCACTATCAATAGCAATGTCTGGTGCAGCAACTTTTATATTAAGTACTTTAAATTGTCCAGTTTTAATTAATGCTCCTCGAATATCAGCACTAAATTTAGACACACTTTGCTCTACATCTTTAATCACGCCTGGAGTAATATTAGCAAAATTTTCCAAAGCTTGTTTATTAAAGGTTAATTCTGGCATAGCAATGGTGGGCGCAGTTTTATTTGGAATAACTGCTATTGGCTTATTCATACCAGAAGCCATTTTAGCTGAAGGCCTAACATACAAAGGAATACCTGGTGTGGCTGCTGCAGGCGCGCCTGGAATAGACTGGTTTGTTCCAGACATATTTGGCGCTAAGGGTTCGTCTCCATTATTTATAATTTGCACACTTAAAGCATAGTTATAATATGCGAACAATAAAACTATTAAACGTAATTTCATATTATTTAACCTGCGTCTTTCTTATTTGTTTTTCATTCGACCATAATTCAACCCCTTCATCAACCTTAACTAGTGACAGGTTAAATTGATAGAAAACATCTTTCATATCAGCATTAGTTTTAGTAATATTACTTACAAAACCATCTAATCTACATTGAGCAGCTTTCATTTTACCTATTTGTTGTGGATCTTTATATAATCCACTATCGTTTTGGCGTGATAATTCATCAGTTTGATTTTGCATTTGCGATTGAGATAACACATATTTAGCCGTTACTAAATTGGATTTCATTAGCCGAGTTTTAATGCTTTGAGTAATATTTTCAGTATCAATATATTGATCTGTTTTATTTTTAACTGGTGATACCGTATAAGTTTTACATTGATTTAATGCACCGGTCTTAATTAAATCATCAGCCATATTTTGAGCAACCAGATTTAAATCAGTAGATCCAAAATCAGTATTCACTGTTTCTACCGCGCTGGAATCACCATAACTTACTTTACCACTTCCCACAACTGGAGCATTAACCATAGAACAACTTAAAATACTTCCTAAACAGCTAAGTATTATAATTTTTTTTATCATTTCATTTCCTTTATTTATTATATTGTTTGCAATTATAACATTAATTTACACTATTTTTAATCAACTCGAATCCGCCCCTATCATTACGTTTAACTAATCCAATACTCTCTAAATGTGCCATAATCCGTGCTGCTCGATTATAACCAATACCAAACCGTGTTTGCAATGAACTAATTGAACAGCGCTTACTATCATAAATAAATTTTACTGCTTCATCAAATATAGGATCCTTTTCAGTATCAGAACTTGCTGATTCATCTTCAAAACCTGGTAATTCAGCTCCCCCGTCTTCCCCGCCAGTTAATATATCATCTAGATATTCAGGAGTGCCCGTAGTTTTTAAAAATTCAACTACTTTATTTAGTTCATCATCATTAACAAATGCTCCATGTATACGTTGGGTAATACCTGAACCTGGTTGTAAAAATAGCATATCTCCCTGACCGAGCAAAGTTTCAGCCCCCATTTGATCTAGAATTGTGCGGGAATCAATTTTACTAGAGACTTGAAATGAAATACGTGCAGGAATATTAGCTTTAATTAAGCCTGTAATTACATCAACTGATGGGCGTTGGGTAGCAACAATTAAATGGATTCCAACAGCTCGGGCTTTTTGAGCAATTCTTGCAATATATTGTTCAATTTTTTTACCAGTTACCATCATTAAATCAGCTAACTCATCAATTATTACTACAATATATGCCCATTTTTTCTCTTCTTCCTCACTAAACGGATTAATTAATGGTACACCATCAGCTTCTGCATCTATAATTTTTTGATTTAGTGAAATAATATTTTTACAACCAAATTTTGCCATAATTCGGTAACGGCGTTCCATTTCTGCTACCGTCCATTTTAAAGCATTAGCAGCTTGCGTCATATCAGTTACCACAGGTGCCAATAAATGTGGAATATCTTGATAAAAAGATAATTCTACCATTTTCGGATCAATCATAATAAATTTTACTTCATCCGGAGCAGCACCAAATAAAATAGATAATATCATTGCATTAACAGCGACCGATTTACCCGAACCAGTAGTCCCAGCAACTAATAAATGCGGCATTTTAGCTAAATCAGTAACTATGACATTCCCAGAAATATCTTTACCTAAAGCAAGAGTTAATTTACTCGTATTACGATTATATACGGCAGAATCAAAAATTTCTTTTAAATAAATAGTTTTACGTTTAAAATTAGGCACTTCAATACCCATAGAATTTTTACCCGGGATAGTTTCCACAATCCGTACATTAGTAAGCGCTAAACCGCGAGCTATTTCTTTACTTAAGCCAACTATTTTTTCTCCACGAACTCCACGGGAAGGTAATAATTCATAACGTGTTATTACCGGACCACTTTCAGCATTAATAATTTTGGCCTCAACACCAAATTCAGCCAGCTTATTTTCAATAGACATTGACACAAACTCAATAGTCTCTTCAGAAATTGTCTCGGTTTGGATTGGGGGTGAGTTTAATAGTGATGTGCTTGGCAATCCATTATTAGTCAGACGAATACTGCGCTTAAATTTGTGAGGTTTCTCAATTCCTAGTTCTAATTCATCTTCAACATCTGGTTCAAGTATAATTGGTTCAATCTTCTTGCTTGCTCTGGCTTTAGGCAATTTATGATTAAATTGTGAATGATGTAATGGTTTATCTAAAATACTACTGTAATCATCATCTTGTGATTCTAAGGAATTAATATTTTGTTTAATCAAAGGTGAATCAGATTTATTGGTAAATAAACTGCCAAACCATATGCATAAATATTCTAGTGCTAAACCAATTTTTTCAGCAAGATTAAGCAAGGAGAAACTAAAAGCACACGAAAAACTAGTAATTACTAGGATTAAAGTAAATATGGTTGTGGGTAATGTACCAACATTCCTGGCAAGATATTCATATAATAAATGCCCAACCATTCCCCCATTACCATTATGTAATACAGTTGCAGGGGTATCATATAGACTAAAATATTCACAAATAGATGAACTAATTATCAGAAAAATAAAGCTAATTACCTGAAAAATGCTATACCAATTACCCGTGTTAATGCTATCACGAACTATTTTACGATAGCCTAAATAAAATATGCCAAACGTCAACCACCATCCAGATCTGCCAAAAATAGAAAAAATAATATCAGCTATATACGAACCTAAAAGTCCAAATTTATTGTGAAGTATTGCTGAATCAGAACTTTTAAACCAACAAGTATCATCCCCCGAATAGGTTAGTAACATACCTGCTAAAATTAAGGCTATAGCAAAGAGCAGCACCGCAGTAATATCGTTAATTAAACGAGCAGACTTGGTGGGTAATATGGTTGCACGGTTTTTTGTCGCAAATTTAGGAGTTTTTTCGTTGAACATTATTTTTTAATTTTCTTGGAGAATTTTTGTACATTAACCCATAATCGAGTTAGATAGTAGATTAAAATATAAACTACGGCTAAAATAATTAATGCTGTAATTAATAATAAATCTATTCTATATTTACCCACCAATATAATCATATGCCCAGGAATTATATTGCCATAAATTCCTATAATTATAGTTAATGCAATAATTATTAATAGTTTACTCATTAGATCTCTTTCCTAACCTTATTCTTTGTCCGAAAATACTATACCCATTTCGTTGGCTTTGGAACATATAGAACTTAAAAATCATAACGACAAGTTAGACGTAGTAATTAATTTATTTAATGCTGTCAACGTAGCATCAATATTTGCTTGGGGGTTACTCACATTCATCTGCGATAAACCACTTAACTGTTCAATTAATTGATTAATTCCAGAATAATTAATAAAATTATTTATTAATTTACTTTTAGCACTGTTCAAGTTATATTCCCAGCCAGCTTGATCATTTTCTATTAAAGCTATTTTAGCACCGAGTAAATCAACCTTCAAGATATCTTTAAGCAAAACTTCCTGCTTGGGCAATAAAACCTCATACTTATCTGAATTAGAATCGTTAATACTAATCAACCCCAACAGCGTAGTTTTAATATTATTCACAAAAGTTAGCCAAGTACTAGTATTACTATTATTTATAGAACTAATATTATTACTATTAGTAATATCTGAGATTAAATGTATTGCTGTTACATGATCTAATATAGCATCTAATTGGCCATTTAACATCACTTTATCCACGGCCGGTAAATTTTGTAACTTAGTTATATCATTGGCAAGTGCATATTTTAAGCCAACAAAAGATGCACTATTTTCAGCTTCCAGTGCATTTTTAGCATAGTTTAACAAGCGAATACTAGCTGGAATATCATTATATACTAGAATGCTCTGGTTAGCTAAAGAAATTAATTCATTTACTTGGAATAATATAAGAGCGCTTTTATTGATGTCTAATTGATTTAATCGCGAATTAAAAATAGCTGATTTATTTTCAAGTCCATAAATGGCTATTTGCATAAGCTTATTTTGCTCCATACTCTTCATAGATAGTTGATGAATTTCAAAATTAGCATGTTCTTTATATTCCATTCCTCTATAATATAAATAGCCAATTGCTGCAATTATCAAAATTAATAGCAATAGAATTATATACATTAATCCATTTCTGCATTTTTTTATCGTTTCAGCCATTATCGTGCCCTTCAAATGAAACAAACTTTAAACTATAAACAGTGCCGCAACCTTGTTAATGCACTACTACTAACTCAAGCTTTTTAATTAATTCAGCCACAGCACTCTTCTTAGCATTTTGTGTTACTAAGACCTTATTTGCTCCTAATTTAATTAATTTATGTTTAATTTGCGGATGTATAGTAACAAATAATTGATTTTTTAATAAATGTAGGCACTTTGCCCTAAGACCTTGATTAAATAACCACTCCGCTAAACCACTACTAGTGATTATTATACCTTGCAATCCTTGAATCAAGAGCATTTTTTTTAAATGATCTGGCTCCACCGTTTGTAAAACACGTTTATAAATGTCAATACTCATGAAATTTACGCCAGTTTTAATAAGCTTGGCATATAATTTAGTATTACCGCCACAACCTTTTATTACTAAAACTTTTTTTTGCATTAAATTAAGTTTACTCAATTTCTCATTAAACAGGGCAATTCCACCTGATATATTTTCAGGATAAATTATTCTTTGACCGGTTAATTTATTTAATTTGGCGGCACTAGCGTCACCTACTGTGATAAATTGTGGAGTTGAAGCTTTTATAATAGCTTCTTTTGCATATTCAATAGCAGTCCCTGAAGGAAAGATAATATAGTCAAAATTATTTATTTCTTTGTCTAAAAATTGTAAATTTTGGTTATTATCTTCTATATTCATTAATGGTAACTCAATTCCAGAGATATGAACATTAGCTAAATCATCTATTATTGATTGTGCATAGATATTCGGGCAGCAAATTAAATACACGCTAATTATACCTTTTTAAAATCTCATATGCTCCTTGTGATAATAAACTATCAGCACAAATGGCAGCTAAAGATAAGTATTCGTGTCTAAATGAGTATCCATAAAATTGACACGTTTTACCACTACATGTATCAACTAAACAGCTATTTATATATAAAGTTTCAGCCTTAACCCATGCATGAACCGCTATTGGAACGCTGCATCCAACCTGCAAAATACGCCCCACCTCACGCTCTGTCTTAACTGCAATATCAGTATCTGCATGGTTTAATTTATCTAAAATTTCAGATAAATAGTGATTATCCGCTAAAATTTCTATAGCTAACGCACCTTGAGCAATTGCGGGAATAAATTTACTGGGATCTAAATATTCAGTTATTCTACCCCGCAAATTTAAACGATGTAATCCAGCAGCCGCCAAAATTATACCATCATACTCCCCTTCATCAAGTTTGCGTAATCTGGTATGAATATTACCGCGTAATAGCTTTATATGGCAATGCGGATAGTATTTTTTAATGAACATTGCCCGCCTGGCTGATGCAGTCCCAATTATAGCACCATCTGGTAATTCATTTAAGCCAGAATATAAATTAGCCACAAAAACATCACGGCTATCTTCGCGCTCCATAAATCCGCTCAAAGTAAACTCAGGTGGTAATGATGCCGGTAAATCTTTAGCTGAATGTACGGCTAAATCAGCTAGACCATCTTTAAGCGCCAATTCAAGTTCGGCGGTAAATAACCCTTTACCACCGATTGCTGCTAATGACCGATCAACAATATGATCTCCGGTGGTGCTTATTCCCATCACATCAATTAAAATATTGGGATACAACTGACATAATCGCAATTTCACTTCATTTGCCTGGTATAATGCCAAGGTACTATTTCTGGAAATTATCTTTAAATTTCTAAAATTGTGTGAGCAAAGCTCATTATTTGCTAATTCATTACTGGCATTAACACTTATATCAATAGTAATTAACGGTTCAAATTTTTTCATATTCTAAGTTTTTTCCGTCGACCCATTTGCCTGAACATTATATAATCTAGCATACAC
>JAGOUD010000186.1 GCA_018061465.1 Burkholderiales bacterium | reverse complement strand
ATGCCGATGAGGTCGGTAAAATAGTCTTAATTGCACCGCTAACTATACATAATCAGCCACAAGATGATGCTAGTAATGATGAAGTAATTAAACCATTACGAACACAAAATGATGTGCTTAATTATGTTTTTGAGAATAATTTATATAATTATCAGCCAAAGCAATTAAGCTTTTATAAACATGGATTATTTGATATGGATGATAAACTATTTCCCAATACGCGAATAAGTAATAATCAGGTCTTTGCGATTAATATGTGGAGTAGCGATGCGCAAACTGTTGACTTAGTTAAAACTACTCAGGCAGAGTATTTATTTTTAGTACCCTTACAAGATAAAATATTACTTCCTCGACAAACCTTGACGGATGCGAAATTATTTTCCCATGCTAAAGTAGTGAAATTTGATGGCAGCGGGCATAATATTTCTATGCAAGCGCCAAGTCAGGTATGTAAAATAGTGGATGATTTTGTTCAATAAAGATAATATTGTGATAGCTAGATATATATTAATAGTTGTGTGTAATGCAATATTTTTCAATTATGCTTTTGCCAATGAATTAATTATTATTGGTGCCTCAGCAGTACCGCATGCGGAGATTTTGCAACAAATTAAGCCCCAGCTAAAAGCACAGGGGATTGATTTACAAATTAAAGAGTTTAATGACTATGTCCAGCCTAATTTATTGACAGAGCAAAAACAATTAGATGCAAATTTTTTTCAACATCGTCCATATTTGGCACAGTTTAATAAAGAACATGGTACTAACTTGGTGGAATTAACTAGTGTACAATTAGAGCCGATTGGGGTTTATGCTAGTAATAATCCCAAATTGAATAATTTTATTATAGCTAAAAGTGCTGCCCAACTGCCTCGAGGTATGATAGTGGGTATACCTAATGATACGACGAATGAAGGTCGAGCTTTATTATTATTACAGGCTAATGGTATAATTAAAATCGATAGTAGTGCAAAATATCCAACTAAAAAAAATATTAAAAGTAATCCATATGATATTGTGATTAAAGAACTGGAACCTGCTATGCTGCCCCGTGTTTTAAAGGGAGGGCAAATAGATTTAGCTGTGATTAATTCGAATTATGCACTATTGGCGAATATAAATCCGTTAAAAGATGCAGTATTTATTGAAAGTGCTGATAGCCCATATGTAAATATTGTAGTAGTTAGACCAGATGAATTAGGTATGCCTAAAATGAAGGCTTTAATTACTGCTCTGCACTCGATACTGGTACGCAATTTTATTGATAAAACATATAAAGGAGCCGTAATACCGGCATTCTAATATTATTTATCTTTGAATCTTGGGCTTGGTTTAATTTTATAAAATATTCATAATTTTTTTTAATATAACTACTTATAGTTTTAAAATGGGAATAATGGGTGATTGGTTCTCTTTATGGTAAAATAGTGGCTGTAAAGCCGCCTCAGGTAATGATTATAGTAAATGGAGTAGGGTATGAGGTGGATTTGCCTATTCCAGATTGCGCAACTTTAGTTAATAATCAAGAAGAAGTGCTTATATACACTCATTTAGTAGTACGAGAAGATGCGCATTTACTTTATGGGTTTATTAATATAGAAAGTCGTGATTGTTTTCGTACTTTAATTAAAGTTTCTGGAATAGGTCCACGAATCGCCCTAGCTCTTCTATCGACATTATCACCTAGCCAATTGCAGATTGCTCTTGATCAAACAGATGTTACCACACTTTCTAGAACTCCAGGGATTGGAAAAAAGATGGCTGAGCGGATGATTTTAGAGTTAAAAGGCAAGTTGTGTGTTGAAGATAGTAATGATTTAGCTGATAATGGGGTTAATGGAAAATATGGTAATAGTATGCGGTTAGATATTGCTAATGCGCTTATGAGTTTGGGCTATAATGATCGCGAGACTAATCGGGTCATGCAGCAATTACCACTAGATATAATTGATTTAAGCATCGGAATTAAAGATGCTCTAAAACTATTGAATAAATAAGTAGGTAAATAGGTAAATTCAAAAGCAAAGAGTATAATTGTCTTCGTAGTTAAATGGATATAACGGCCCCCTCCTAAGGGGCAGTTACAGGTTCGATTCCTGTCGAGGGCACCATTCTTAAAACTTATTGTATATGAACGGGTCTTAAGGCCAGCTTTATTGTAACTTAATCTAATCAGAGTATTTTATAATTAATTTATGAATGTATATCCAAATTATTGTTTGAGTCATTTAAATACACTGCGTCTTGTAAGTAGCGCACAATTCTTTATTTCTTTAACTGCAGTTGACGATTTACTTAAAATAGCTGAGTATATTCACCATGACAGCCAAAAATTTTTTGTTTTAGGTGGTGGAAGTAATTTAATTTTACCTGAAGTATATTCTGGTTTAGTTATTTATAACCAACTCAAGGGTATTGAATTATTATCACAGGATAATACACATGCGCTGGTGAGAGTTATGGCAGGGGAAGTATGGGATGACTTTGTTGCCTATACTTTACACCATAATTGGTTTGGTTTAGAGAATTTGAGCCTTATTCCCGGGACAGTTGGTGCAGCTCCTATCCAAAATATTGGCGCTTATGGAGTTGAGGTCAAAGATTTTATTGATAGTGTTTATATATATGACATTATGTCTAAACAAATCGTGGTCCTATCCAATAAAGAATGTGATTTTAGTTACCGGAGCAGTATCTTTAAAACTAAATCTCATTATATCGTAACGGCGGTAGTATTTAAATTATTAAAGCAGGCACAGCTTAATACAAATTATGGTGATATAGGTGCAAAGCTTGCTGAAATACAAAATCCTACTGCTAATCAGTTACGCACTGTGGTTATTAATATTCGCTCCAGTAAATTACCGGATCCCAAACTAATTGGCAATGTGGGAAGTTTCTTTCATAATCCGATCTTAGAGCTTAAAATGGTGGAAAAATTAAAAAATCAATTTCCTAATCTTCCAGTTTACCCACTAGATCATGTATATGCCAAAGTGTCTGCAGGGTGGTTAATTGATAATTTAGGCTTAAAAGGTTATCGTAGTGGCAATGTTGGCGTATATCATAAACAGGCATTGGTTTTAATCAACCATGATCGTGCAACCAAAACAGAAATATTAAACTTGGCAAAATTCATTCAAAATGAAGTGTTTGCTGCCTATCAAATTAGATTAAATATTGAACCAATAATTATTGGATAAGGACAAAACGCCAAGGGACATCCTTATATTCTTGAGCATAAGCTATACCGATTCGAGGCGTGGCAATAATTTGTTGTGGAATATAGCCGTGATCTTCAATCCATAAATTTTCGGATTCAACTGCAAGTTTACCATTCAACCTTTTATCTATTTGGAGCATTTTAGTAACTTTGCCAGGTCCAAAAACATTATCGATCCCGCGAATTAAAATTGCAGCTGGGTGGGTAGTATCACCGGTTACGATATTGAGCATCCAATGAATACCATAACATAAGTAAATATACCATCTTCCGCCTGATTGAAACATTACTTCATTGCGCCTGGTTCTGCCAAATCGGGCATGGCATGCTTTATCTTCAAGCCCATGGTATGCTTCAACTTCGCTAATAATATAGGCATGTATCTCTTTATCAATACGGCGCATTAGATATTTACCTAATAAACTTCTGGCTAATGCTGGGGTATCATTTAGATAAAAATGCTCGGGTAATAAAATCATCTGAAATTAACCATAATAAATATTTGCTGTCTTTATGCAAAACCAATTTTATCATAAATATAATTATAATTGTTATGAAC
>JAGOUD010000034.1 GCA_018061465.1 Burkholderiales bacterium | reverse complement strand
CACCAGTATTCTGATGTATTGCATGATGTGGATGAATCACAAAGTAATAATCGCATGAATAGTGATTTGATTATGGATTATATATATGATGATAAACCACGAATACAGAGCAATATTATCTTTCAAAATAATCCGGATTGTTTAATTGATCCGAAAAATTTAAGTAGTATGAAGGATTATAGTTTAGAAAATTTAAATGGATGTAAAAACCGTCAATTAGCCATAGCAGTGGAATCAGATAATATGACGAGCAACCAGAAGATTATAATTACTGGATTTGAGCGAGGTGGTATCAATACTAGCAAAGATCCGACAAAAGATAATAGACGTTATGTTGGCGAGGTAGCTGCAGCTTCAATTCAGCCAACTATGCAAGTAGCTGTAGGTACCACTTGTACCAGCGATGAAATTAGTAAAATGGCGCAACAAAAAAGGTCAGCAGGCACCACTGATGTAAACAATTTATATATAAGCCAAGTCATGTGTATGAAAAGTATTACTTGCCCAGTAGAAGCTAATGGCTATTGTTACCTACCGATTCAATCAGTAACTATAAATTATACTCCAAATAAATCAGAGGCTCAATGCCCAACAGGAATGTTTATCTCTAATTTGGAAACTAATGTACAACAATTTCCTGATTGGGGAACACATTGCTGTGCTACAGATTTAATAGGTTGTATTGGTAATGCTTCAGCGCATAATCACTATTGGGAAGGATACCAGTTGTATAAAGATGCAACTTTTATTGCTTCATATATTAATGGCGGCAATATTGATGGTGCAGGGGCGGTACCGCAGCCATTATATTTACCACCAGCAATATCACCTAATTATTTATTACCCAACCGTGCTTTAATGGAGCAGGTAGACTATGGTTATACTTGTGATGCTATATGCAATTGCCCAGGTTATCCAAGTTGGGCAACCCAATGGCAACCAGTTATAACTGCTATGACCTGTACTACTGACCCATCTAAAGCAACTGTTTTAGTGCAAGAGTAAATGTTCAATTATAAATAATCCAGCGATTAAATTGGATCTTAAAGTGATTTAATGAAAATGTTTTTAAAAAGGAAGTAATATGTGTTCAAAAGTATTTCATCAATTATTGACTAATCGGATGGCACTTGTTAAAGTGTTACCAATAGTTTTTATATTGGCTGCATGTAATGGGAGTGGAAGTGGGGGAGGCAGCTCTGGTGAAACTAGCAGTAATGATTCCTATAATATGGCGCTAGTGCCACTGGTAATAACTACAATGGATTTGGATAATAAAGTATTACCCTATGTAGATATATCTAAAATTGGTAGCCATACTACCTATAAGTTAAAATTTACTAATCCTAATGGGGTAGCGGTTACTGTGCCTAGTGTTAATTTACCAGATGGTTCAACATATTATCTCAATTCTGACTTTTATGATCAAAATTGGCTATATGCACAACAACAAAAATATGGTGAAGATTATTTAGATATGTATAATCCGGGACTGGGGATAATTAGTGGTTACTTTACTAAAAATAATAATACAGATAATTGTTTTAATACTGGCAGCATTACAGCAGGCGGTAGTTGTTCTTTTTATATTTATGCATTTAACCCTGGTGGTAATTATACCAATAACACAACTTTTAGTTATCCATTAGCTTATCTTATTCAAAGTGTAGATCATAAATCCTCTTTAACTGTTCAGCAATGTACGTATAATTATCCAACTGATCCAGCAGAATATAATTGCAGCAATGAGTCTGCTCCTGGTTATGCTAGTCAGTTTATAACTTATAAAATGAATGCTGCTAACGGAAATACCAATATACCTGAAGATAAATATAATGCATATGCTTATGCTGTTGCTCAAAATGGTAATTGGATATATGAATGTACTGCATATGTTTGCAATAAATACGCCTTAAATTATTCTAGTTCAGCTAATTCATTAATGCAAGCAGATATAGCAACGTCTACAATTGGGTTACATTCTTTATGGGATGCAAGTGCCCGTGGAGTTTACCCAGAATTAGATGGCAGTCAAACTTGGGTTAGTACATACAGCATGGTTAATGGCTATTCGTTAATTAATACTGAATCACCAGATGTGGTACTGACTGACGATTGTCATAACAATAAACCTTGCGCACCTAATATAAATGGTTGGGCTGGTTTTGGCATTATGGCGGGAACTAGGGGATTAGATGGCAGTATGTGGTGGGATACTAATGGATTCGGTTCTGATAAATATATTCCTTCCCTCCATACCTTCGTCACTACTAATATTCCTAGTATATCAGCTGTTAATACTGACGGTACAATAATCTCTGGGCTAACATGTTATCGTCCTGGTTTGAGTTATACTTCGTATATTAGTCAACCATTTTTAAATTATATAGTGCCCAGCAGTGGTTATGATTATGTAGCTTCTAATGTGTATAATTATGTGCTTATGGAAGTGCCGGATCTGTTTAATAGTGATGGCAATAAAGCTATATTAACTGCTTATTATAAAATTCATACTGAAAATGGACTATGTGAAGTGGAGGCAGACGACTATGTTACTAGTGCATTGGCAAACAAAATTGAGTATGGACTTGATTGGTTTAACGGTAGCGGAAATGCTAAGGTAGCGCCAATTGCTAGTTTTTATTTGGGTAAATAAATGAGATTTAGCCCAAACAATGTTAATGCGACAAAAATATTGAGGGTAAATTCAATAGTTAAACAGCGTGGGTTTAATTTGGTAGAAACCATGCTGGCCTTGGCATTATTGACTACTTTTCTTGCAGCATTAGCAATGTTTAGTGCCAGTAATATGCGTAAAAAAGAAGCTAAAGTTTTAGCCAGTCAAACTGAAGCTTTTGCTCTGGAATTTGCCCAATATATGCATGCTAATAGGGAGCAAATTACTAGTGATGCAAATTCTAAACCTGTTACTTTATCGTCACAGCTACTTAAAAGTGATTGGCCAGCTAATATAGCAGCGAAGAATTTATTTAACCAAACACCATGTGTAACTATTATAAAAAATCTAGCAACTAATAATTTGGAGGCTATTTTATACTATGTGGGTGGCAATGATATCACTACAGCTAATCAACTGGAAATTGTGCATAGTAGTTCAGTATTTTTGGGTAGTAAAGGCGGGACTTTAGCTAATGGAGAAATTTTAGGTAATTCTGGTTGGCAGGTAACTAATAATTCGGAATTTTTAAGCGGTGCAACTCAATGTGGAGGTACTATTAGCAAAAATAGTGTTGCTATTAACCTTGATTTATTGCCGAATTGGAATTTAGATCTGCAACCCCCAAGTTCGTTATTTCGAGGAGTAGATACTCAGTCTGGACTATTGTCGCTTCCTGGGCATGTTAAAAATGCCAATACTTCTAAAGCCAATATATATTTTAATAATAGTAATGGTATCGTTTTAGATAACTCCAACCCAGATAATAAAACCAGGCTATCGGTATTATATAGTGGGCAGGGTACAAAAACTCCAACAATTGGTTTTGGGGATAAGACCTCTACAGCTTTAATTGGCGATACGTTTAAAACGAATAGTCAGTTTCAAAGTGGTGAATTGTGTAATTCTGATGAAGTTGGCAAAGTAGTAACAGATCAGGGATTGAATAATCGGACAAATTCTTACTTAACCAGAAGCACTTTAGTATGCACTCAAAATGATATGTTATGCGGTCAGGGAAATTATTGCTATTTACCTTCGGTACAGAATAATATAGTTTTTCAGAATAATTTGGTGGGTATTCAAGGTAGTAGTGGTCGTTTTATATGCCCAGCCGAAGTGCCATATGCAACCCATGTAGTTATGGGGACCGCTGGTGGGAATATTTATGTGTTTTTTAATCAAAGCAGCACTAAAGTAGCTAATTCGATTAAGACGCAGCAAGAATATCCATCTGGAGGTAGCGTGTGGCAGACTTTTACTTGTCCATTATGTAACCAGGCGCTATTAACCGATTTTCTTAATTCGCAGGACAAGAACAAATTATTAGGGCTTGATTTAGCTACGATATCAGGCACTATGGTAAGTACAGTTAGTTTTGGAGTACCAACGGCACTGCCAATTTCTGGAAGTATTGGTGAATACTCAGCGGTAATTGGTTATAGTGTGCCATTAGTTGAATCAGCTATGATGTGTACTACTGCTTGCACCGCATTAGGCGGCATTATCGGGCATGATTGGCAAGTACTTGGTACACATAGGTTTGAGCGGGTTGTTGAATCAATGAATATTGTTAATTCCTCTTTGGGGTGTGTGTGTGAACGAACTGATTTTAGCGGAAAATATGCGGATAATTATACTGGTATTGCTGCGGTTATTGGTAATTTTACTCCGCTAATTACAGCAGTTACTTGTTCTAATGCTGCGGTATATTCAGCGAATGAATAACCGCTCATTAAAAATTATTCTTGGGCGCCCATGTTTCATGAAGATGATGCCATAATACGCTACCATTACCATCGCTTATAAAAACTGCTGTAGAAAGGCGATGAAGAATTTCTTGCTCCATATGCTGAAACTCTTCATATTTTAAAATACAGTAATTATCACCACTAAGGATCACTTGGGGTGTAGTTACTTCAATTCTTACATTTGGTCGAGCACCACGCATACCAGATAGCATATGTTTTAAATCATGCCGATTAAGTTGGTTACCATTAGGGGAAATCATTGAAAAATCGGGTGTAAATACGCTAAGCAATTGTTGTAATAGCTGTGGTGTTGCTTTATAAGTCCCCTTAAACCATTCCTCAATTAATACGTGGCTTTTATAAACCTCATTAATTGCAGCTGCAGTAATTAAATTCATTAAATATTTTCCTCAAATTAATAATCGCCATAAATTAAGGATTCCGTTTCAACCCTAAGATTTGATGTATTGCTTTTTTGTTTTTATCTTTAGATAATATTAATCGAACACCTGACATTTAATATTAGGAATATTATTTAATTTATTTATAATCTCCGACAGATTATTATCTAAGGTGGGTTTATATTTTATCTGTATATTGTTAGCATACTTCGCTTGCATTAAAGTCAGTGTATTATATAAATAAGTTAGAATATTTACCGATAATACCCCACTCAAAGTAAAATGTTCTAAATTTAAGCGGTTAATAACAAATCGAGCTAACGCAATAAAGGTAACATTCTCTAAGCCAGCTCCGGTATTTATTTCTAACCTTGTTAATTGAGGTAACTCCTCTAAAATGGCTTCAACTTTAGCAAAAGCTTCATTCGAATAGCTAATCGAATGCCCATAAGGGCACCCAATACCACTATTTGCATGAGAAAGCACTAAAGACAGTATATTATTTTTTAACTTGAACAATGCAAATTGATTGGCTAAAAATTCCATTCCTTGTTCCCTAAAATCCCCATGCAATGAAATTGAATTAAGGTAAGGTAAGTTATTCATAAATTCAAAAATTGCTAAAATTTCTTCGTCGTACAAACAATTATTCCTAATGGAGATATTAGTTAAAATAAAATTACTCCTCTTAACCACTCTCTGTTGGATGTCGTTAATTAATTTTTTATCAAATTCTCCCTCTAACGTCAAGTCAGAAATATGATTCGTAACCTTATCTATAAACTCGACTAGAGGTGCTATATTATCATTTCTGGTAATGCCAGTACATTTAAACTTATTATTTTTTACTTCCATATAATAATTATTCATTTTATACCCCCAATGTGTGATTCTTTAACACAAAATGTTATTATAGAAAGTAACATAAATACTGCCAATATAATGGATAGTGTAACTACATTATGGGTAAAATAACTCGTAATAAAGACGCCAACTGCTCCGCCGCCTATTTGCAAAAAACCAACCAATCCGCTCGCTGAGCCACCTACCTTAGAATTATTATTAACTGCACTGGACATTGCAGAACTTATATTAAGGGGTAATAAAATACCGTTAGTAAAAGCACAGATTGTTATAGTAAATATAAATAACCATACTGAATATACTCCATATATACCTAGGGCAACACAACCAAATAAATTCATACATAACGCAATTATTATTAGCCGTTGTACTGGTACATGTTGAGTAACAAGTTTCCTAGCTAAAAGACTTCCTATAATGGAAGCTATACTTTGAGTTATATAACAATAGCCTATTTGTTGCGGATTCAGTCCAAAATTGTTATAAATATAAGATGAATTAGAGAGATAAGCAAACCAACTACAATAAACTAAAGCTACAATTATAGAATAACATAAAAATATCTTATTTTTAAATAGGAGTTTGTAGCCATTTAGTAAATGATGTATTTGGGCTAGTTTATTTTTATGTGGGTTCGTTTCACCAATAAATTGTAAAATTAACCACAGTAATATTATCCCAAAAGCTACTGGAACTATAAAGACTACTCTCCAATTATAATATTGTTGAATATACCCACCAATTACTGGAGCTATTGCCGGACTAGCTGCAACTATAGGTAAAACGATAGTAAATATTTTCGTTGCTGCTTTAGAATCAAAAATATCAGTTATAATGCATTTACCCATGAGAATTCCTGCACATGCTCCAGTCGCCTGAACAAAGCGACATAGCATTAGCCAATGGATACTAGGCGATACGGTACAGCCAATAGAAGCAAGAATATAGATTATTGTTCCCCATACTAATATGGGCTTTCTTCCAAAGTGATCAGATAGCGGGCCATATATTATTTGAAATATCGCTAAACCTAATAGGTAAATACTGATAGTATTTTGCACTACCCCATACTCTACCTTAAAATAATTAACAATAGCCGGCATAGATGGCAAATAGACATCAGAAGAGAATAGTCCTATCATTGACATCATCGCCAAGGCAGTAATAAAAATTATTGGGTGATTAATATAATTTCGATTCTTCATTTTTCTTCCACTAACCAACTATATTTATAATTTTTAATCTCCACACCTTCTTCTAATCTCGCTATTATAGCTGGATTACGAAAATCAATTTTAATTGCAACCTCGTCTGTTTGTTTACGTTCACCTAACATGCCTATTTTTAAAGCTTTTGGATGCGGTCCATGAACAAAACCAGTTTGATGAAAAGTAGCCATACCTGGACCAATATTATCACGGCTAAAAAATTGTCCTTTATGAAAAAACATAAATTCATCTTCATCCGCATTACTATGATAGAATGGTACTTTTAAAGCTCCTGGATCGGATTCAATCGGACGGGGTACAAATGTTCCCACATCAAATTTTTTAGTAATAAAGGTACAATGTGCTGATGGCGGTAAGTTGTACCTATGACTTATAATGGGTCTGATATCTCGCCAATTAATTTTTGCCACTGTAACCTCCCCTTTCCATCCCACTGCATCTAATGGATTATATGGAAAAGTTATACCATTCATTTTGTTGAGCTTCTTTATTTGAACCTTATTAAATTGCAAATTCTCTTGCTGTTTTATAAATAGGTCATTTATTTCAGGAATTTTAAACATTCCTCGGTCAAAAATAGCATGGGACCCAAGCATTCCTTTCTCAGGCAAGTAAAATTGCTCATTAGTTGCCTCTATCATTAAAATAGTAGTTAAGGACTTGGGTTCTAGCCTCCATTGAGTACTGCGCGGAATTAATATATAGTCACCTTCAGTATAACTTATATGCCCAAAGTCACAAAACATTTCTCCATGACCACCATGTATAAAAAGAATTTCATCACCATCAGCATTAGCTATAAGATGCTGCATAATTTCTGAACATTGCCAATAATGCAGTTGAGTATCTGAATTATATAAAAACGGTTGTATTTCATAAGGATGTTGACTTATACAATCCATGTTATTGAAATCAAAAGCTCTAGGGAATAATTCTCCTTCCCATTCTTGCCAACTAGTTAAAGGATGCTTATGGTACATATGAGTACTAGGTCCATAAAACCCATCTCTACTAATTTCTCTTTCATAGGTATTTTTAGGCAAATCCGCATGTGCCTGAGCAGAATATATTCCTTCCTTATGCGGAAATGTAATATGGCTTAATTTCATGTTTTTCTCCATCAAATAAAATATCTCAGAGGTACGTATATTATCATCTATGCGTGAGATAATTCATCCGTATAATATACGGATTTGTTGGTATAGATATTAGGAAAAGTATGAATATCTTTGATGAAACCAATTTGATTTATTAGCTGTACGCAAATTGAATAAATTTACCAGTTGCTAGCAGCTTTTAATAAATTGGGTGCTGTTGCAACAAGCAATGCCTGTGCAGTTACCTTAGCTAAAACCAGAAAAATGTAAGCTATATTGCAGAGGTTTCTTATTGGATAACTATACGGCATAACTAAAAAAATTATTGTATGCATTAAATACACTATGTTACAATAACGTTATTTATAAAAGAGGTAAAATAGCTGATTATTTTATGTGAGAAGAAGAAATAGATGATGGATAATTCAAAAGCAAAACAAATGGAACTACTACAATTTTTTAATAATGTTATTGATAGCAATTTACCTTCAAAACATAGATTCTTTAATAATTTGGCAAATGCACCCGGTAATAGTATTAGGAATCCACAATTTTTAGGAGAAGTTTATTTGGCGTATCAAGCTGCAATGCATGCAACTAGGGTTATGGTATATTTTTTGCCATTTTTAAACTGCCCCAGTTTAAGGAAGCGAAAACTGGCAATTTATATGGATGATGACGGGTTAGCAAATGGAGATACACATCATTATCAGTTATCACGAGCATTTAAAAACATAGGTGCAGACATAACAATTGAGGATAATGAATTTGGGGATTTAGATATTCTTCAGCAAATTGTAACTCCTGTAATTAGTAAATTTATTGGGAGTGTGAAAACTCTTTATCCTCAGTCATTGGGGGCATGGTGTATTGTAGAGATGTTAAGTGAAGATTGGATGCAGGCATTGTGCAATTCCCTGGGGGCTAATGTACCACAAATAAAAAATGAACCATATTTTCATGATTGTTTTATATATAGTGTTGAAAAAAAACATGGTCAAGAAGCCTTGCAGTTAACGATTGAGTTGCTTTTACAAAAACCTCAGCTTGAAATACTTACGTTAAATCATGCCAAGGAAATGGCGTGCTGTACAAAGTTAATTTGGGATGGGCTTGATAATATTTTAACCAAGTATTTGGCATAAAAAAGGATCACTATGTCCGATGTGAATATAAATATTCTTGAGAATACATTTAGAATGTTGCCTGGGGTAGTCTCATGGAAGGATAAACAATCAGTTTACATGGGTTGCAATACCAACGCTATAAAATTATTTGGTTTTAAGTCAGATGAGCAATTAATTGGTTACTCAGATGCAAATTTGAAATGTGATGCTTCAGAAACAGTAAGAGACTTTCTTAAACAAGATCAAGCTGTTATTACGCACAACAAATCGGTGGATATTATAGACATAAATGTTTTTTCTGATAACCAAACTTCAATATTTTCTACTAAAAAAATACCGATTGTAGGTAATAATAATATACCATTTGGCATCCTGGTTCAGTGCCTTAAAATTGAGAATCCTGCTGTCATAAATAACCTTTTGAAGTTGTCCAAAGTTGATTCTAAGTATAAGAAGCAATTGGGCAGCTATATTCTAGAGCAAGAAAATACAGAAGATGTATTAAGTGATAAAGAGAAGGAATGCCTGTTTTACGTATTACGAGGAAAAACAGCACCACAAATTGCTTTGATTTTATCCAGATCAAAACGAACTGTTGAAACTCATATAGAACATATTAAATTTAAGCTTAATTGTTATGGTAAGGCTGAACTAATTGAAGCTGCTATACAATTAGGAATGTTTAACTATATTCCCAAACATTTATTAAATTATCCTATGACATTAGCGTTAAATTTAGACTTATAAAAGGATATGTATTTGTTAATTAAAAATTTTTTTCCTATTATGGTGTTATTATGCACTATTTTATTTTGGGCGACTACATTTATATGTATTAAGATTGACTTAAATGATCTACATGGAGTTTCATACACACCTGGAGCACTTGCATTATTAAGAACCACCGTGGCATTTTTTACTATATTCATATTTTTTATTATTGGTCGAGGCAGATTTATTTGGGATATAAAAATATTAATACGTACAGCAATCTTAGGAATTGTAGGGTTTGGAATTTACAATCTTGCTTTAAATTATGGAGAGTTGTATGCTCCAGCAAATATGTTTGCTTTTATAGTTGGACAGACTCCCATATTCTCTGCGGTATTGGCAATTATTTTTTACAGGGAACACCTTACTAAGGTTAATGTTTTGGGTATAATTATAGGCTTTATTGGACTGTTAATAATCTTATTAAATAGTGGTATCCCTAACATAAATCTTAATTTCTCATTAAGTATTGCTTGTATCGTAATGATTTGTGGGGCGATTTATAGTGTTTTTCAAAAAAATATATTGACTAAAGTTACTCCAATTGAATTAGTAACTTATGCTTTGTTTTTTGGGACATTCGTGTTATTACCATTTAGCCAGGAATTGTGTAGAGAAATAAAATTTATTCCTGCACACATTACTCTTATTGCGGTCTATTCTGGTATATTTCCAGGGGCAATTGCTTATTTGTTATGGAGTTATGTATTAACTCAGATTAGCATTACTAAAGGAATGTCATTTTTCTATTTATTTCCTTTTATCTCATGCTTGTTGGGATATATTTTTATTCATGAGGTAATTTCATTTGTTCAATTTTTAGGTGCAATTATCGCGTTGGGTGGCGCATTAATCTTTAACTATAAAACAAAAAGTACAATTTGTAAAAATATTCGTGCTAAATGTTGCTAACGGGTATTATTTATAGCTATAGAATTTTCTAATCTGATGGTATAGAACTATTATAGGTGTGATTATGAACGACTTTGATTACTATAATCCGACTAAAATTATATTTGGGGTTAATCGAATTTCTGCTATTAGGTTTGAAATTCCTAAAGATGCTAATGTATTGTTGATGTATGGACAGGAAAGCGTTAAATCTAATGGGATTTATAACGAAATTATTGAGATATTGACAGACTATAATATTTGGGAGTTCTCAGGCATAAAGCCTAATCCAACCTATGAATATCTTGTAGATGCTATGGAACTAATAAAACAAGAAAATATTAATTTCATATTAGCAGTGGGAGGTGGGTCGGTTATTGATGCTGCAAAATTTGTTTCGGTAGCCTCTTTTTTAGAAGATTCGTGGAAGGAAATGTCGTATATTAAAAGATATACCAAAAAGATTCCCGTTGGGGTAATTTTAACCTTACCTGCAACGGGTAGTGAGATGAATGGCTCTTTTGTTGTGACGCGGGAAAGTGATTGTTATAAAAGATTATTTCTTGAACCAGCAGTGTATCCTTTATTTTCTGTATTAGATCCACGTGTGGTTTTATCATTGCCGAGTAATCAGATTGCTAATGGGGTTGTAGATGCCTTTTCTCATGTGATTGAACAATATATTACTTACCCTAGTGCCTCTTACTTACAAGATGGATATGCGGAAACTATTTTGCGCACTTTAATTGAAATTGGACCTAAAATTATTAAAAATACAGGTAACTATGATTTAAATTCAAACTTTATGTGGTGTACAACTATGGCATTAAATAAATTAATTGGTTCCGGCGTACCACAGGATTGGAGTTCCCATATGATTGGGCAAGAATTAACAGCATTATATGGTATAGATCATGCTTGTACTCTTGCAATTATTTTACCATCATTATTAAATGTTCAAAAACAGCAAAAGTTGGATAAACTGGGTCAATATGCTAAAAATGTGTGGAATATAACAGATACATCTAAAAATAGCATAGCGGATAAAGTAATAGAACGGACTGAACAATTTTTTCATTCACTTGGTATAAAAACTAAATTACATGAATATGGAGTAACAAATGCCAGTCAAATTATACCTGATAAAATGCACAAAAATGGGTTATTGCCACTGGGAGAACACCTCGATATTGATAAACATAAAGTAGAAAAAATTTTAGCAATGTGTACATAATTTAGTAAAGTACTCATTTTTAAATATAAAGTTTATCATCCTTTTGCTATGCTGATTTAGCTGGGTTAGGTCTGCCGTTGTTAAATGTACTCCACGACTTATATCGCCTAGCGCAAAAATTTTTTCATGATAAAAGCTATTACTGTTTTGAACTCTACATGTCATATAATCAACATTTATACCAGAGATTTTATTAGGTGTAATAATATTTTTTTGTAATAAATTCTTAATTAAAGTTGATTCAAATTTTCTAATGTCATTACAAAAGCCAGTTGCATCAATAATACAATCAATTCCTGTAACAATTTCCCCTGTGTTTTGTGTAATAGTGAATAGATTATCTTTAGATGATAGTAATATCATCCCCCTAATTAATTCCAAACGTTGTTTTTTGAGAAGTTTATAGAGAAGTTGAGCACTTATTATAGGAAATGCACCTAAATATGTTAGCCATACTCCATGATAGGTATTTATTAACTCAAGTTTAACATCTTCACTAATGTGCATCCATAGTTCACCAGCTACTTTTGCAATTGCTGTTATGGCTGCCTGCCAGACTCTATTTGTAGTTTTAGCTAAATATATCTCTTGTCGAAGCCGAGCAATTGAATTGTAATTATTAAATAAATTATACTGTGTAAGAGGAATTTTGAGTGATTGGTTAATTTCTGCTAAAATAAAATGAATTATTTCATTTGCACTCATCGTTTTAAAATTTTCTAGTGGTATAGTTGTTATAATTTGTGGGGTATATTCTGTGATGGTACCACGGACTGCCGGTAGCATGCAGGTTCTAGAGGTCATATATATTTTTTTACTATAACCAATATTATTTAAGAAAACAATCATATCAATTGCAGTCAATCTGCTGCCAATAACACAGATTTTTTTATATTGCTTGATTTGTTGAATTGGTACATTTAGAAATTCTAATGCAGTATGGTAATGCTGAGTATTTGCTAAATTAGAAAATGTGGGGGATATAATATGACCAATTGTCAAAATAGCAAAATTTGTGGCAATAGATTTTCTTTCTAAACCAAATATTTTTACAAGTAAAATATTTTGTTGAATATCAATATCAAGAACTTCTTTTTGAATAATATCTATATTAATATTAATACTGTTAGCTATATGTAAGATGTTATTTAATAAATATTGCAAATATTCTCCATAGTGGTGTCGGTAAATTGAAACTTCTTGCACATTTTTTTTGAAGCAATTAACGTTATGATGGGTTAGTAGCCAATCAAGAAATGATAGAGAACTAAAACTTTTAAATGTAGGAATGTTAGGTATAACATTTAAATAGAGATTTCTATTTGACGTGTTATATGGCAACCCCTGACCAATAGGATTAATTTTTTCAAATATTGCTATATTAATATTAAAAATCTTATTTATATTACAATAATCTATAATATGCCCTAATGTTATAATACCTACCGCCCCACCACCTATAATAGAAAAATCATAGGATTGGTTAAGCATAATTTTTCTCTAACATGATGAATGAACTTTTTTGTTGATGTTGTATAAATAGAGTATATAACTTATATTTCTCAAAATGCTGAATCATGCTATTTTTTAAATATCGTCGTGTTTCTACGAATTGTATGTTCTCTCCTGCTGTAAAAGTTAAAGCTCTATGTTGAGATTTTCCAATATATAATGTTGTAGTATTATGGAAAGTATAGTTGCCTTTTATAACAAAAATTTCAGAAATATTAAGATCTTTTTCAAAAGTCGCGTTTGTTAATCTATACATCGGGATATGCCCGCAAGCTTCTAGCCATTTTAGTCCAAAATTACAATTTTCTTGGGAAATATAATAAGTTGCATCTTTTTCTAGATCAGAAACGCTGGTAAAGTAAGCAATTTCTATTAATAACTGATCTTTTAAATTCAGATATGTGTAAAAAATATTTAATATTACTTCTTGATTATAATTCCCAACTGTATAGCCTAAGCAAATAAATATTTTTGGTTCGCTTATATTTTGTAGAATATTTTGTACGGCTTGTTGATCTAAAATAAAGTTTGCTACAAGACCTATAATAGGGCATGTGATGTAGTTTTTTATTTGTGCAATAGCTAAGTTTAACATTTCTAAAGAGGTATCAATTAAAATTAAGGTTGATAATTTATTGAGGTACGGAGATAATAATTTCAAGGAGGGTAAGCCGTTTCCTACCCCTAAAATTACTGGACAAAATTGATTATTATTTGGTATTAAATCGGGAGGAATATCCGGAATTATTCTATTTAAATTGTAATATAAATTATTCCACGCATTAGCTATAAGTGTTCCACCGAAATATTGTCCAACATCAACTTTTTTCATTTTTATTTGCGAATATAGTCTATCTAACTCCATTTCTTGAGTTTGGACAATCTTAATTTCAATTTCCATACAAAACCTACATATCCTGAAACGAGCTATAAATTGAGATTTTATTTTTCATTTTACATATTTTATTAAGATAGTGACGTTTTAAATTTATTTTAATATGCATTTGCCATGTACGTCATC
>JAGOUD010000033.1 GCA_018061465.1 Burkholderiales bacterium | reverse complement strand
CTGTAAATGACACTGTAAATGACACTGTAAATGACACTGTAAATGACACTGTAAAATTAATTCGCTTAAATCCTAAAATTACATTGAATGAGCTAGCACAAAAACTAAATAAATCACGACGTACTATTTCACGAGCTATTAAACAGCTTCAGAATGATGGAGTTATTTCACGAATTGGTTCTGATAAAACTGGTTTTTGGCAACTAGTTGCTGGTAACTAGTTACTGGTAAATAAAAAATTGAATTAAGTCCAGCTTTCAAAGACAATATATATGCTCACAGTATGTGGTATGCTTTTTAAGGTATGAGGTTTTCCACATTGGTTTCAGGATTGTCAGATATTGCAACAGCCATGACCCAGCAGTTGGTTTTCATGAAATTATCCGATAAAATAAATTTTAATTATTTTACCACTAATTGTAACCAATTATATGATAAAATATATTACTTTTATGGAGTAAATAAATATGAGTGCTGGGGTATTACATTTTGACACGTTAGAATTTTTAAAAAAGTCGAAAGAATTTGGAGTAAATGAACAACTTGCAGAATATCAGGCACGACAAATTGAGCATGCAATTGATATTGCGGTTACATCAGCCAAAGCTGAAGTAGAAACTCGAGGACTTGCTACTAAAAAAGATATTAAAGAGCTAGAATTAAGGATTGAACAAATAGATTTAAAGATTGAACAAGTAAAAGCTGATCTAAAAACAGAAATTTATAAAACTAAATCTGAAATCATCATATGGGTAGCTGGTCTTCTTGCAGCTAGTGTAATTATTCAACATTTCTTTAAATAAACTCAGAAGCAACAAAAACAATTATTGATAGGTTCACGCATCACTGTCATATTATTGAAACTAGCAATATTAGCTATAGAATGAAAGGGGTACAGTAGTTCATTAATCCACATTCCCCACAAATATTGTAAACCATTGAATTTGTTGAATAATTATTTTTTAGAGGGCAAAAATTTTACTTTAGTGCAGAATGTCCGATAACACTAGGCTTGCCATATTTACGAAAATTCTACAGCTTAAATTCTGATATATACATAATTAATTTCATATTTTTAATTATTACTTAATTTGTGATACCATAGGTGACTATTAATCTTATTTTCTTATGGCTAATTTGAATTTTCTAACAATAGTTTTAATAGTAGTTTTCAATCTTAGAGCCAAAGAATTTTACTGTTTTGAATTATAATTCAACTTATAATTAATTTTTTTGAATGACTCATTTAGCACATTTTCAATGTCAATAAGTTTCAAATATTTATCTAATAAATTATCAATGTTGATATATAGTTTATGATTATTTACTTTTTCATAGTGGAATATCCGATTTCTAAAATTTTTTATTGCAGACAGATCATGATAAATATGATTTAATTTATTTTCATTTATTAAATTGCGTGATATATTAAATACACTTTTTATTTCTTTAACGCTAAAATTTTTGTAATATCGCTTTGAAAATAAGGAGATCCAAAAGCCGAAAGTAAGATTGCTAACCACATGTCCATTAGTAATGCTTACTTTAGCAATTGCTAATTTTTGATAGGTATTTTTTATTATAGAAATAGAGTCTTCTGTTAAAAAACTATTTATCTTATCTATATTAAGCAGCCAATCATTACCAAATTTATTAATTAATACATTATTAATTTTATTTCTTAGGGAAACTTCAATTAAATGTAATCTAGCATAATGAGTTTGTGAATAAGATATATTACTTAAATAATCCTCAAATTATTAAAGCTATTTAATCTTTCCTTGCTAAATAGTATTTCATATTTAGTAATTTCCATAAAATAACCCAATAGTATAACTATTATGATAGAATTATACCCGAATACAAGAGTTTTAACTCCATATAGTTGCATGTGCCCTGCCTGCATGACTTTGCCGTTAGGAATTATATGGCCTTCTCTAGTGACGTGGCAGGGTTTTTCTTCTTTTACAATAAATACTTGCTTAATTGCTAATATCCATCTTAATTTTTTATTATGCTCATAGCGTTCCATATTTGATCCCTATCTAAAAATTCACAAATAATAAACTGGTTAATATACTCAATACCCAAGACTTAAATACTATAAGTATATGGGCGTAATACCAAATCGGCAGTAATAATAATATTAAATGGATACCCCGGTTTTACAATCAAGGTGGGCTGCACATTTAAATTTTTCTGGGTTACCATTAATCCGGTTTGCCCCAGCTGCTGCCCTAAGCTACCGGATAATGTCTGCCCAAAGCTCGGGTTCGTGTTAGTAGTAACTCCAAGGCCCCCAGATTGTACGTTGGCATTAGTATTATTTTGGCTATATTGCATTCCCGCAGTAATTACTCCCATAATAAAACTGGTACCAAATAATTTCCAATATTTATTATCTACCTCATCAGAAAATCCAGCATATCCTTCTAAATCAGTACCCGGCATAGCTTTTAAATTAATTGAGCTGCCGTTAGGATAAATAAGGCGATTCCATGCCACTAAGATCCGTTCCTGCCCATAAAGAACATGCGAATCATAAACTCCAACTAATTTAGCGCCTTGGGGAATTAACAAATATTTACGAGTGGTACTATTATAAATATTTTCCCGCACTTGCGCCACTACTTGACCAGGCAAATCTGAATTAATTCCATTAATCATAGTTGCTGGAATTATACTCCCCGCTTTTAGTTCATACGGGCTTATTGGTTCAATAATATTCTCATCTAAATAGGCGCCATTAAGTAATGATTTATCAATTGTGGCATTTCTTAATGGCACAGACTCAATCAAATTATTCAATTTAGATGGATTACTTCTCAATAATCCATCTTCGGCGCTTGATGCAGCAACATCTGACGAATTCCTTACTATGGCAACATTAGCAGGCATGCTGCTAAACAACAACGTTTTAGATTTTATGCTTGAATATTGATTATCCAATTGTTGCAACTCAAAGCGGTGCTTAGTTTGGAGAATATGCTGCTTAAATACTTTGGTATCATTATCCACAATTGGCGGCACATCAACTAGCCTCGTGCTTTCAAAATTATTATTACGTAATACCGGAGAACTACTGATTATTGATAGGGTACTTCCATTAGCACGTGAGGCATTTACATGGGTTATTTTATCTATAACCTGATCAACACTCATATCATTTGGCTTATGTAATACAACAGGTTGTTCTTTATTCAGCGGCTGATCTTCATCATTATAATAAATCCCCCATAATATGATTATAAGCAAAATAATCAATAACGCACAACCTACACTTAGAATTTTTGCACGCGATAAGCCAGAAATTGGTATAGGATTTGCAAATAATTTACCCATTACGTAGCCCCAAAGAAGCGTGCCCAAAACCCAGGTTTAGCCTTATGCTTTATAGTTACAGTTTGTATATTATCACCATAACCATTAATTAGGCGTGCCTGCTCAAATAGTTTATCTACAATATAGAAATGCTCGTTATAACGAAAATTAACCATTTCACAGCGGTTATCGCTACCAGAAGCGCCATCTAGCATAACGCATAAACCAGGCAGACTGCGAGAACTCACTTCCATCGGCATTTGAATATAGACGCTGATTCCATCATCAAAAACATGGGTAGGCGTCCAGGGATAGTCCCCACCATCTATGGTATAATTATAATTTACCCGGCTCAAATCAATTAAAGGCATTTGCACTCCTAAATTTGCCAAAGCATTTGCATTACCACTTAACCCTTGCCGCAATTTTGCCTTATTACTTTCAAATTTTTGTACCATCTCACTTGGATAATAAAATCCAACCCGCGCCACATAATCGCTAAATGATGATTTTAATTTAAACATATACGTACGCAAAGAGGTAGTCACCACTAAACTAGTTTCTAAGCCGCCGCTACTTGGTTTTACAATTAAATGTGGAGTTAACCCCTTACCACTTCCGGAATAAACAACAGGGATAGACTGATCACCTTCATTCCACCGAATAGAATCACCAATTACAATTCCCTGTATCTCTTCACCAGCTTGTAACTCAATATCACATAAATTTAATGGCTGACAAGTAACTACCGGCTGGTATTGGCCATATGGATAGCGTACCACGCCATCAGCTTGTAAAATTGGCTTAGGCGCTCCACCATTTTGCCATTTAAGTGATTCATGAACCGCATCGTACCCAACATCGCGAGCTGCTACAAACTTCATGCGTAAACTATCTTTTGCCTTATCATATACCAAACTCACTCGATTCTCAGTTTGATTCATCACAACTTCATTTATATCATTTAAATTTACACTTGCCAAATCAAGGTTAATATTTAAAGCTTGAGCCTTACCTAAATTAGGGAGTAATGCTAAACTACTATCATACTGCCTCAATAATTGAGGCAAATTACTGACATCTCCAGAATAGGTAATATCCAGTAATTGTTCACTCAAGGGGGCAGTAAACTGGGTACGAGTATTGACAATCGACTTATTAGCAGTTATGGGTTTTGCCAAAGCACAACTAATAGCTATAAATAATATACTTAACCGGATTGAAGATACTAGCTTAACTATTTTTTGCCGATATTCATTCATCTAATTAATATCTTCTGTCGGATGGAGATAAGTCACAAATAAACCAATGGGATTAGCTAACTGAGTTTGTGAATCTAGATTATCCTCACGCACAAAAGTTATAACACTGCTATAATTACTCACCTTATTTATATCTTGCAAGCTGATTTCTTCTCTCCAATTAACTTCCCACGATTTTCCGCCTTCAAGCGGCTTAATTTGATTGAGCGTAACTATAATTTGCGGCGCCTTGCTATATTGACTAATTAGCATTTTATCCACCTCATTTTTTAATTTGTTATCTGTCATTTTATGGACTAAATCAATATTTCTCCGCTTTAATGCCTTATCTTGAGGCACTTCTCGTAGGGCAATAATAAAATTAGCTAATTGATGCGCTACTATTTTATTATCCACAGCAAGTGTCTTATTAGCTAAACCCAAAGCGGTTAGATTACCCAAACTATCTTTTTCAAATACCACTACCTTATGTTTATCCTGGTTCACCATATACATAGCAATTACTGTTACCACCACTAAGGCTATAATAGCTAAAATTGCAACCATCCGCCATGCTGATTCATTTTCAATATGGTATGCATGAATATCGTTCCAACCATCTTGTTCTAAATGACTTAAATAAACATTATCTGTAGCTATAGTTTTATCTTTCATTAATATATTTCCTTCCCAATTACCCTTTATTTTCGACAAAGCCCAGGATTCAAAGACGATGAGTATATTTTAGCCATTGTTGAGCAAGCTCCTCACTAACCCCACACTCTAAAAGCCAATAATAACCAAATTGTGCTGGGGCCTTAGAGTAAATTGATTTAGCTCTTTTTATATCTTGATGACTAGTATTAGCCACAAAGGCAAAAGTAGCCTGATCGCGAGTTAATTCTAAACTAAACTTTCGGTTTCCCAATTCACTGCAATAAAAATACTCTCCGAGCATTCCATGGGCAATTAATTCAATTTGTTTATCATTTAAACCCAACCCCTTATATTGATTTGCAAAATCACTGCTAGTAGCTTTTTTATTCGGCAGTAATATTTTTGTTGCACAATTGGTTTTTAACGCACTCGTTAAATCAGGATATTTAAATAAATCAGCTAATTCTTGGGTCGCAAATATAACGGCTACATTAAATTTACGCACAGTCTTGATCCATTCAATAATACGCTGTCTAAATAATGGATGATTAAAAAAAATAAAACTCTCATCAAAAATAATTAAGGTAGGTTCGGTGCTATCTAGCTGTTTATTAATACTATGAATTAAATAACGTAGTGCTGGAATGATTACCCTATCTCCCATCCCCATTAAAATCCCCATTTCAAATACATTAAAATAATGCTGATTTAAATCTAAACTATTATTATTTGCATCAAAAATTTTTGCTATCATTCCTAAATTAGATGTTTCATCATTATATATTCCACGTTTTTCCTGACTAAACGCATCTAGAATCTGCGCTATTGCTTTATCATAATCTTGAACCAAATGCCGAAAATACGATAATGTTCGGCGATCCGCTGGCGTTTCTTTACGCATCAAATGTAAGCCTTTATGAATTGCTAAGCGGTGTTCATCAGTAAATTTATCAGCTAACCCATTTAAAATACATAGTTCTTCAACCCAATTAGCTGCAAAATCAAAATCTAAATCTGTTTCTAAATTGGCTAACGGCTGAAAACAAGTTTTATTATCTTCTGCTCCAATATCAAAAAAATTACCGCCGCAACCGTAACATAGCGGTAGCGAACTACGATTTTTATCAAATATAAATACCCGAGCTTTTTTGTAGCGAAAATGTTGTGCTACAATAAAATTTAAAAAGGTCGATTTACCTGAACCCGTAGGACCAACTATAAGAGTATGCCCATTATCTCCCACATGCAATGACAGTCGCAACGGAGTACGTCCAGTAGTTTGAGCATAAAATAATGGCGGGCTGTTTTTAGGGTAAAATCCGCATGGATTATAATTAAGCCCCGACCACATAGCAGTACTTGGCATAATATCCGCAACATTTAAACTATGTACCAACCATTTCCGCACATTAGCGTAAGAATAACCAGGCAGGCTTCCTAAATATGCTTCCAATCCGTGGTAGCGCTCAATTTGTCCTTGAAAGCCACTACTTCTAAAAAGTTGGCGAATTTGGTTAGCTTTTTGTTCTGCAAAGAGCGGATCACTATCCATAACAATTACCGTTGCAGTATAAAAACCAAAACGCGAAGTTCCACTTTCATTGAGAAACTTAGCACCTTGAGCATCTTGATATTGTGCTTCTGCATTATGATTTATGTTTATATGTGAATCAATTGCTAACGACATTTTCACCGTATCCATAGCTCCCACCCGTTTTTGATACCATAGATTAGAAATCCGATCAATTATTTTACTGCCCTCATATTGGTTTAATAAAATAAAGCGCGTATTCCAGCGATAGGCAAAATCTATATAATTTAGTTTATCCAGTATGCCTGGGTAAGATTCGTGGGGAAAACCTGAAATGGTTATTGCTCGAATATAATTATCACCTATTTTAAGGACTTCTCCCCCAACTAAATCTTTACTTGCCACATAATGCTTCAAAAATACTCCGTAGCGAATAGGCAGCTGCAACTCAACTAATTCTCCGGTTAAGCACCAACTAATATAAGATAAAATTTGGGTGCTCGACATTGCCACTAAATTTAATGGTTCTGCCAATAATTCGCGCACTTCTTGTAACTTTTGTTTAAATATATGTAAATAATGAGTATAGTCAGAGGATGATTCAGGTTTGCCACGCTTAAAAAATCGTCCTAATTTGTTGCTCAAATCTATTCGCGGACAAAAAGTAAAATTAATTGCATACTTATTCTCATAATGCATACCTTCACTTTCATATAATACTCGGCGCTCACTATCAATTAAATAGCTGGTAGCATCAGGAAAATTGCAACTGGTATCGGGCGTATAATTTAGCGCTGCATAACGTAGCGTATCAATATGAAACATCCATCCCGACCCCAATAAACTAAAGGCTCGATTTAAATGCTGGGATAAAACTGCAAGCTCCTCATCCGTAGAAGTTTCTAAATCCGACCCTTTAAACCAAAATGCAGCCAAAAATGAACCGTCCGTCTGCACAATAATGCCATTATCCACCATTTTGGCGTATAATAATAAATCAGATAATCCACAGCTATGTCCAGCAAATGCCCTACCACTAACAAAGCGTTTCAAATGATTAAATTTAAATTTAAATAAGTTACCTATGAAACTCATTTTAACCTCATACTCCAAAATAAATATAGGCTTTGCTTCATTAGATGTAGAATGATAATTTTATAATTAACCATACCTTCCACACTTAAAAGCTATCAAAATTTATCCATCTAATGTAAACATGAATGTGGCACATCTGCTTCCCCGGGATAAAATTCATTAGCTGGATAAAAATCACGATATAAGTGTAAGTAGCGCATTAAACATTTAAAAAATTGCGGGTCATCTTCATTAACACGACGAATCAAAATAATCCCTACTAAATAAAAAGCCAATACCCCAATAAATACCAATAGCGTTTGATATGCCATAATCAAAACTCCACCAACAGTTACCATTAAAGTGAAAGGCAAGCGTTCACACCCCATAAAAAGCACCGGTTTATATAATGATTTATAAATAACTATTTTTCTGGGCATAGCCACTCCTAATTAAAAAGCAAAACCCCAGCTTATTTTATTGCCAAAATAAGTATAAGCTGCCATTAATAACCCGATAACAACTAAAATTTTACAAATAGTCTTAGCCAGCGCCCCCTCCAGCCTGCCGCTGCCTAAAGCTAAAGCAGCTCCCACTACGGTTAAAATGCCGCCCCATTTTGCGGCAACTTTAAGAATACTTTGTCCACTAGACACCATATCATCAATTTCTGCAATACCGGTAGTATCTGCAGCATTAGCCATTGCAGAATAAATCCATAATGAAATAAATAAAATTACTTGGCTCATAACAATTTTTTTGCTCATGGTTTAACGTCCCTTGTATATATTAGCCGCTATTCTAATTCAATCACCTTAACCAATTTTCCGCAAAATCCGCAAATAAAAATGCTTATACGAATTATAAGCCAGGCTCGTGCTTTTGAAAGTAGAGTGGAAGATTCTAAGCCGGTTATAATACAAGTAGTGTATAATGCAAGCCATTAACAACTATAGCATTAAATTAAATGACAACTAAACACCTAAAAAAAGCTTTGTACGCTGGCAGCTTTGATCCAGTAACTAGCGGACATCTGTGGATTATTGAACAAGCAGCACATATGTTTGATAGCTTGGTCGTGGCAATTGGTGAAAACGCGGATAAAAAATACTCCTATCCACTAGAAACAAGATTGCAATTATTAAACCAAGTTACGCAAAAATTTCCTAATATTGAGGTTACTACTTTTAGTAATCAATTTTTGATTCATTATGCACGCTCAATCCATGCTCAATATATTATTCGTGGAATTAGAAATGCAAATGATTATGAATATGAAAAAAGTATGCGGTATGTAAATTCAGATATTTGTCAAAGCATTAATACTATTTTCTTAATTCCTCCACGCAACGTTGCTGAAATATCATCTAGTTTGGTTAAAGGCTTAATTGGAAGTAATGGTTGGGAACAGATAGTGCGTAAATATGTACCTGAGGCTGTTGCACAAACTATGATTGAATGGGAGCATGCACGTTATGACCACCAACAAAATAATTAATAATCAACTCCTCCATCTTATAATGCATTTAGTACGCGAAGTATTGAAATTTACCACACCAACTGATAAGATATTATCTAATTGTTTTCGCGAACATAAAAAAATAACTAGTTATGAGCGCGCATTAATTGCTGAAACCATTTACTCTATTTTACGTAACTATTATAAATTAACTCAAATAGCACAACAAAATATCCCTGACATAGTAGGGCTTAGTTGGTTAAAAATCTTAAATTTTAAACCATCACAACTAGATAATCTAAAATTAATTGATCTTCCACGCCTCCTGAAACTAAATTTTGCCGCAACGCAGTTAAGTAAATTAGAATTACCTCAATGGATAATTGACCAACTACAACAAGCCTATACCGAAAGTGAGATTGAGCAGTTGGCATTTAGCCTACAGCAAGCGGCGCCACTAGATTTAAGAGTTAATTTAATAAAAAATAATCTTAATGAAGTATTAAAAGAATTATCGCCATTGGGAGCCAAAAAAATGCAATATTCTCCTTTTGGTCTGCGTCTTTATAATAAAACCTTTCTGGCTAAACATAAATTATTTTTAAATGGCAGCATTGAAGTGCAAGACGAAGCCAGTCAATTAGCCGGACAACTTCTAAACCCCAAACGTGGGGAAATGATTGCAGACTTTTGTGCTGGAAGCGGGGGCAAGACCTTATTATTTGGTATGCTAATGCGCAACTCTGGGCGGATATATGCTCTGGATATTAGCGAAGAGCGTCTAAATAACTTAAGTCCCCGACTAGCGCGCTCTGGGTTATCTAATGTTTATCCTCAATTAATAAACAGCGAAACTGATGCCAAACTCAAACGCTTTCATAATAAAATTGATCGAGTATTTGTAGATGCACCCTGCTCAGGATTGGGAACTTTGCGGCGCAACCCTGAACTTAAATTTCGTCAAACTCTATCAACTATTAGCGAACTTAATTTAAAACAAGCTTCCATTTTAAGTGCAGCGTCTAAGCTAGTTAAACCTAGCGGTTATTTGGTCTATGCTACTTGCAGTATTCTACCCCAGGAAAATCAACAAATTGTACAACAGTTCTTATTGAAACATGCAGAATTTAAATTAGTTCCAGCAGCAACAGTAATTAAAAATCCTGCTTTTGCACGTAGTGATGGATTTCTAGTACTGCTTCCACATATACATCAATGCGATGGCTTTTTTGCAGCATTAATGCAAAAAGATTAGCTAGTTAGAAAATGGTTGGGCGGCGTCACACAACAATATTGTTGTGTGACGCAATGCTTAAAAGAGAGTTATTCTAAAATTATTGCCCGCCTCGGTGATTACTCCTAATTACACGAGGTTATTGGATGTTTTGAAGAAGACTTTCATTACAATATTCTATAATTTGATCAATATTCTCACCCCAGATCCAGTTTTTTAAGAACCTTTTAAATTCTTCCTGTGCTTGAGGTGTCTTAACCCATCGAGGATAAGATTGATTTGCCATCATCCTTAAAGCTATATTTAATGCTTGTTTCTCAATACCCTTCTTACCAGTACCTACAATATCAGGCAATACTTTCCAACTATCCAAAGTTGTACTTATTAACTTATTGATTGCTAATAAATTCCTTGAACTAATACCTTTACCAACCAATTGTTGTTTAAAATTTGGATCTGTATAAAAAGGTAAGTTTCTATAAATTGTAAAATATTCACTATTAAATTTTATTATATCCTCTACATTTTTACCAAATACTAAATTAGTGATAAATGAAATATACGCCTCATGCAACTCCTTGCTATTAAATCCTTGCGGAAAATCTTGATCCTCTAATTTATTTCTTAAAAGCTGCTTAAATTCACCTGTATTATTTTCCTTAATACTGTTTGCTACCTCACCCCTTAACTCTTTACACTCAAATAACGCCAATATCGATACTACTTGGTTATTTAAAATTTTTGCAGTATCCTCTGATAATTCTTGGTTAAGCTGAGTAAAAAATTGCTGATCATTATAAAACGGTAATTTAATATACGGTTCAATAAATGTAGAATAATAAAACTTACTCATATCATGATAGTTGTAACTATTAAACCAATTTAATTGAAAATTTATATACTCATCTCTATTGGTGAATGGTTGTGGTAATGTCTGAGGTAACAGTTTATCTAATATATTTTTACATAATATATTTTTATCCGCTAGATTTCTATCTGGTATATCTTTATACAGTGCATCCAGTATTTGATTAACAATCTGGGTTTGGTCATCCATATAACCAAAACCTTTAAAATCTTCAGGTAGAAATACTAATAGTTTTGACAATATCTCTATTCTTGTTGCCAACTTATTCACTTCATTTAATTTATCACCATATTCTTGCTTCAGCTGAGTTATTTTATTCTGCATGGATTTATAATCTGGAGAATCTATTATTAGCACGGTTAACTTACGTTCCAAAAGAGTTAGTTGATTACCCATGCTAGCTAACTCCCCTGAACCAGCATCCCTCATACTTCGTAGGGGATTAATTGCTTTTTCTATGTATTCATCTCTATTTCTACCTTTTAGTCTAGGGAGCTCGTCAATAATTTCAGTTATTAAATAATCTTCATTAAGTTCTTTACTAGAAAATAACCAATCCAGTAATCTATCACCAAGTAAATGGGCTGCTGGGCTTGCAACAACTTGCAACTGATTAACAACATTAAAGGAAATACCTTGTTTATCACATGCGGCTCTCATTAATAGGTATTTTTTTCTATCCAAGCCAGAGTGCTCTAGATAGTTTCCAACCATATCATTAGGTCCCAATTTTCTTTTTAATAAAAATAAATCAAGACGTACTAAATCTCCATTGTTCAATTCTAAAAAATTGTCTGGTTTACCATCAAGACTAGCTAACGGATATCCTAATTCATATAAGATAGTAGCGCCTTCAACAACCTGATAATATTGCTCTGGAGTATAGCTTTCACCCAATGGCTTACCCGGCACATAAGGCATCATGACTTTTACATAATCAACACGAATTTTTGGCTTATGCACTTTGCCATTATTTCCAGTATACTCATCAATATACCTATCTAGAAAATTTTTAATCTCTGCTTCTAAATCGGTGCTATTTTCATTCGTAAAATCTTGCTGCCTAATTTCAGTAATCATTTGATCTAAATCAGGGATAAACTTCCCTTCACCAATAATTTTAGTTGCGCTTTGAATATTATCTTTATTAAATTCTTTTACAGAATCACTTTCTATAACATACAATTTTTCCTTATTCTTACTCCAAATAAAATCTTTACCCTTAAAATCACGCACAGTAGGGGTGTCTAATGTAATAGCAACTCTCCATCCACCGTTATTTAATGGAGTTGGCACAACAAACTGGTGCTCCTTACCAATAGCACATAACTCTTTTCGCACATCTCTACATATTTCACCGTATTCCTCTATAGAAACACAACCGATTGGCTCAACTTTTCTGGCAGCCATCTGACCAAGCGAAGGATAAGCATCTTCCATTCGATTAGCATCTCTAATACCTGGCACATAAACCCCTAAATTATATAGTCCATTTGCTTGGCTAATTGGCACTTTATTTTTTATTTCACCGTATACTCGCTTCCCATACACTTCTACCTTTGCATTTCCGGCATCGTTCCATTCACTATAAACATATTCTTTTCCTATTTTTTTGCGAGTAACCAATGGATTATCATAATACTTTTCTCTATCAACAACACTTAAATTCTCAGCTTCAACACTTTCTTCTGTCATCTCTGAAACAACACTTAAATTTTCAGCTTCGCCGCCTTCTTCTGCCCTCTCTGAAATAACACTTGAATTTCCAGATTCGACGCTTTCCTCTGTCATCCCTGAAACAACACTTGAATTTCCAGCTTCGACGCTTGCCTCTGTCATCTCTAAAACAACACTTGAATTTTCAGTTTCTTCGGTCATTTTTGGAGGTAGTTCAGTATTACTCGGGAAATCAGGTACAGAATTAAAAGATGTCGATTTAGAACCGGCGGAAGATGGCCTTATTATTTCAGGTGGTAAAGACGGTACTCCGCCTACTACAATTCTTTTCACCTTTGTAAACATATTTTCAAAATCGGCTTTTGGCATACTTTTATAGGGATCATTTTGATCATAGAGTAAAATACCGGTTGTTGGTGAATTAGTTTGGTTATTTTCAACACAAACTGTAGCTGATACTACAATTATTTGCCTATCTCTAGTTTTATATGCTGCAACACGAGTATCATCTTCATATAGCAATTCGCAATCAGTAAATACATCTTCACCAACCTTTAATGTTACTCCAGAATTTGAATTATCACTAGAATTAGCCCTAAAGTTCTTAAATGTTACATTATCCTCTACGTTCCCATAATTTTTCGCTACAGGGTTATTTAATTTCTCAATATGATTTAACACCTCGTCAGATAATGCCACTTTACTTAACAGCAGCATAGTATAACCAATTTCATCGCCCCTTAAGTAACCATGAGATAGATTTGAACTACTATTTTTTGTTAATTTATACGGTAAATCAATAATTGCCTTAATTATACCGCCTAAATAGAATAAACTTTTTCCCACCATGCCAAAATGAAAACTAAAGGCTGCAACTATCCCTTTCTGTGCAATATTCCCAAAATTAACCGTAGCTAATGATGTGCTATTTGACTTCTTCAATGCATCATTATCAGCTCCACCATTATTTGCATGATTGCTGATGCTGTTAGCGGTAATGCTATTATTATCTTCTGGTTTTGATGCTTTATTCCTAAATTCACTGTACATCGAATCTAAAGCTCGTGACACTGCTTTATATCTAATCGTTACCGGCTCTACCATAATCTTCTCATACTCTTCTAACTATTAATGGATGCTATTATACATTACACCTTAATATTTAGTAGTACGATTTTGGGTGGCGCGGACTGATTCAATTAGCGCTAATACATCTTTCATTTAACCAATTTGATAAATCAATAACTTCCTGCTGGCATAAACTATGCTCCATAGGATATACATACCAGGTGATATCAAAACCAAAACGCTCTAAAATTTGGTGCGTAGATTCAGCTATTTGGTAAGGAATTATTGGATCAGAAACACCATGTGCTGCAAAAATAGGTAATAACTTATTGAATTTGTCAGCCTCTTGAACTACTTTCTGCACACTTGGAAAATAACAAGATAGGGCAATAATGCCCCCCAGTTGATATTGAGTAGTCAAGCCAAGAGTATAAGTTATCACCCCACCTTGAGAAAATCCACCCAAAATTATTT
>JAGOUD010000185.1 GCA_018061465.1 Burkholderiales bacterium | reverse complement strand
AATTTGTTTTGAGCTATGACAAATCTTTTGGGGATTTCAAATTAAATGTTTCAGCTAATATGGGGTCTACATTACCTCTCTTCCACATGTTTGTTATACTTTCATTTCCAAAAATTGGTATTCCTGGGGAACGTGCTATAGCAAGAAGTATTTTTTTATAATCTTCAGTATCTTGTGTTTTGGCAAATGCATACCCCCAATAATAGGTTGAACTTGGTAATAAATAAGTTATCGCTGTTTTAGTTAAGGATACTTTCTTGTTTTCATAGCTTAATAATTTTATGCTAATTAAAAAAAATATTAATGCTTCTATGCCTCGCTTCTCCATTTTTAGCAGATTCGCTATTTCATTTACTTCATATTTACCAGTATTAATGCATTCAAAAATATTTATTTTATCCGCGACTGCTAAAGCAGGTAAATATTGCCTACTCAGCCATAAGTCCCACAATAGGCTATCGCTTATATTTAAGTTATTTGTATGTAGAGAGTCCAATTTTTTATCCTCATTATTCTTATTTTAATCTGAATTAAGCTTAACCAAATTTTTTAATGTATATTAGCTAAGAGAAATATCTTGTTTATAATAACATTTAATTTTTTTAACTCATCTATTTCTAACTGTTCTACTAATTGTATATTAATAAAATATGTTTAGCTACATTTTTAGTTCATCATTATAATTTTGATTAACATTATATTCAAAAATTTCTCGCCCCTGACTAATGGGAACTGAATCATATACTATGTATTCATAAAATATTTTAATTGCTTCCGCAAGCTTCCATACTTCTTGCAATCATTTTGCATAAAAATATTTTGAAATTTAGTTGTTAGATTAGAGAATCTCCTGTACCTACAACATTAGGCCACACTTTAATATATCATTATACTTTAATAATACGCCACAATTATATATTCTTATCTTTTACAATAAATAGTTTTTTGGGTAAGAATTCTAGGTAGAATAATGCAAATAAATTTACAACTGTGAACTAATTTATTGCTATCATACTAATTATTAAGGTAAAATAATGTTTGGTTATTTGACAGGTAAATATATCTCTTAATTTATACCATATAGATTAATATTAATAATTTAAGCATAATTTCTTAAGGTGAATCGCATGCATAAAACAAATAAGTTTTTTGGATTTTATTTTGGTATACTCACAGTATTATTAACAATTATATCATTAATCACTGTGGTTGGATGCACCAGTAACAGCACAGCTACGCCTTCAAATATGTATCAAAAAAATTATGCTCAAGCTTTATTAATTTATAATCAAATGACTCTAGATGAAAGAATTGGACAATTAATTTTACCCAGCTACACCTTTCTTAATAACTCAGTTGAAAGTGGAAGCACCAATTGTAGTGCAGCCTTAGCTACTAATGACTCAGCAACAATCATCAGCGCATGCGGCCTAGATCAAATTGGAACATATCATATAGGAGCAGTTTTAACTGGAGGTGGTCCATATTATGATGCACCCACAGCCAGCAACTGGGCTCAATTAAATAGTCTGGCAACTCAAGTGCATAATGCAAATACTCCGCTTGATCCTTTATTATTAACCGGTAACGATGCCGTACATATAAATATGCATGTACAAGGTGGGGTAATGGGTCCGCATAATATTGGCTTGGGGGTAACGCATGATCCACAATTACTTCAAGCAATCGAATCAGTAGCAGCACAAGATTCACTTTATACAGGTTTTAATTGGATGTATGCTCCAACTGTTGCTAATGTACAAGATTTACGTTGGGGACGTGCTTATGAAGGGTTCGGCAATGATCCAGCATTAATCAAAGAGTTAGCCGGACCTTTTATTAGTGGAGTACAAAATATTCAAAACAATAAAATTACTGGCGCCCTAGCTAGTGCCAAACATTTTATTGGTGATGGCGCTACTCAATATGGTTTCGATGAAAGCGGCGATGCTTACTACGGCAATCAAACAGACTTTTGGAATATTAATGGTGCTGGTTATGAGGCTGCAGTAAATGTTAATGCCGGTAATATTATGGTATCTTATAACTATATTAATGATCCAGCTAATACATTTTGTCATTTTGGCTGCGAATGGAATATCCTTAATCAATTTAAACAAAATGGTGTAGTTGGTAGTGACGGTCAAGTATATCAGTTTGCAGGGTTTGCTGTATCTGATTGGAATGCACCAATGCGATCTTCATGGTTTGCAACTGGAGTTGATGTGCCCCTATCTCAAATTATGGCGAGAACTATTAACGCTGGAGTTGACATGGTTATGGTATCCTCAGATTCTTATATAAACCCATGGAATAGTAACTCCGGAGTTAATTTTGCCAACTTAGCACAAGTAGTTAATGCTACTAAAGAAGCTGTTGTTACCGGATTAATCTCTCAAGACCGCTTACAAGATGCGGTAGTGCGTATTTTGGCAGTTAAGTTAGCGATGCAGCCACAAAGTGCCAGTTCAATTAATTATACGGATGTACAAGCTCGAGAACGGGAGCTAGCACGGCAAGCAGCTGAGGAATCGTTATTATTATTAAAAAATAGTACCGCTTTATTACCAGTTGATAAAGCTAGAATCAAAAATGTAGTTTTTGTGGGCGATACTAATGATATTGGGCTACAAAATGGCGGGTGGTCAATTAATTGGCAAGGCCAAGAAAGTAATACCTATTTTACTGGAGAAGATAAGATTAGTTCTGGAGCTGCTACTTTAGAAGATGGAATTCGTACAGCATTAGCCGCTCAGGATGTTACTTATTATAACATCCCCGAAAGTGGCGTGTATACACCACTTCCATCGGACCTTAATAATGAATCGACTTTAGCCGTGTTCTTAGTATCTGAAGTTCCTTATGCTGAAATGATGGGAGACATTGGTAATTCAAATGCTCCTGATGGCTGGTACAATTTTGGACAAGCAAATTTATATAATGCATATACGCCAAGTGTGCAAAGTCAATTTTTAGGTTTAACTTATAGTGATAATCAGGTTGCCGCATTAACTCAGTTAAAAAGCATGGGCATTTCAATTTTAACCATAGTTTATTCAGGGCGTCCGCTAGTAATTAGCGAAAATGAAAATGGTACCACCTATAATGCGCCTTTATATAATAGTGATGCTGTAATTTCTGCATTTTTGCCTGGCACTACCGGTGGGACTGCAATTAGTAATGCTATTTTTGGAGACTATCATTTTAGAGCCAATGGTTTTAGTAATACTCTAACTCAACCATGGCCAGCTAATATGCAGCAAGTAGAAGATCATTTTGCATCAGGTAGTTTGTATCCAATTGGATATGGTTTAGCTGATTAATACAGTGCTGTTGAAAGAAGAATAAGCACATTTAAAAGTTAGATGCGCTTATTCTTCACCTTTATAGGAAAGTAAAACATGCCTAACCATTGACAGCTGCTACAAAAATAGGCTAGAATCGTGACATATTGTACATATAAATAGGAATAACAATGTGCGAAATATAGGTTATAAAGCTAGAGTGCGCCCCTTAATATTGCCCAAGCAATGAAAAAATCCGGTGAATTAGATGAAAAAATAGCATTATATACCGGATTATCATTAAGTGAGATTGCAGAATTAGAAGAATAAATGAGAGGCTCTAATAGTCAAAGTTATCCTGTAAAATAACTATGCGCTCAAATACTAAAGCACCTAGTGTATCTGTAATATTAGTATATTGGTCAATTGCTAAAGCGTCCTTATTTAAGTCTACATATATACTACACAAAAAGTAGCATTCATGCGCAGATAAATTATGGTTAATATATTTTTCATTTAAATCACCAACTTGATAAATAAATTAATCGGAATTTAATTCTAATT
>JAGOUD010000184.1 GCA_018061465.1 Burkholderiales bacterium | reverse complement strand
CAATTATATATTGAATGCCTTATTGGCAAAGATCATGAAATTACTTGTGGGATAAATCAAATTGCCGATCATGAAACAAAGTTTTTTATCTGTGATCCAAATAATCCAAAAGGTTATTGTGCTTTTTCGGTTGACTTATCGCCATTAAATGAAGCATTCATGCAAAGTCTGAAAAATTTTAATGGAACTTTTGGTAAGGTTATTACTGCAATTAATGAATTTTTAGTGGACAAAGATCCTGCAACTACTATGCCATATGTGCCTTATTTGCACAATTGTAGTAAAGAATTGGTTCCAACAATTTTTAAAATATATATACCCAAACTAAACAAAAATTTAAGTCCTTCTACGGTAAGTAAATTGAAAAATGATTTTTCGGACCAGTTCTTTAAGGATATAGCAAAGATAGAATCTAAAGAACAGCTGGAAATAGGGATTAAGTGCCAGAATATGGCTATGATTAAGAATGCTTGTGATGCTGGAAAGATATGCGCATACCGAACTGCAATAATTCACGCAGTATATTGGAAGACCCCTCTAACAGTATTCAGGTCAATTATAACTATAAATAAAGAGTATATTGATGAATCAGAGGATGCCCCTGAGAGTCTCGCTAGAAGTAAAGATGCATTGATTTATGCAATAGAAAAAAAACTTTATGACCATTTAAAATGTTTATTGGAATATAACCCTAATACTAATTTGGCTAACAGTTATCTATACTACTATCCTGATGCAACTGCGAAGAAAATTTTACAGGAGCATTCTAAAAAGCAAGCTAGAAAAATAAGTTAAAATTAATCACGCCTTCGTAATCAAAACTGTCGCATTTGTAGTATTTCATCAATTATATTTTTACACTACTTTTATTCAACAATAGAATCTATGTTAAAATAATGCAAATTTGTTTCTTAAATAAGTTACATACTCAGATACTGTAGGTATTATAGCGCAATATTTAAGATTTAATATAAGCGGATTTTTTTGCTTGTCAGGTGGCTGAATAAAAAATACTGTGTATTTTTGGCGGATAATTAGTGGAGCAAGTTGGTTAAATAACAATTGTTAAAAGGGAAACTACAATGATTCTTGCTAAGAATATTAAGGTATTGATTTTATTTATTCTTGCCAGTTGGTTAGTTGCATGTTCTGATGGAACCTCAACCACCAGTGGTGGTGGCAGTAGTGGTGGTTCTGGAACATTGCAATTTGCCGAAAGTCTGGTTGAGGTGACTAATGGCAGCAATGCTCAGGTTACATTGGCGCTTACTAATAGCAGCGGGGTAGCCGGTCAATTGGTAAATATTTCTACTTCAGATGCTTCAGTGGCTCAAGTGTATCCAAATCGTTGTTATTTATCCAGTAGTTCACATATCTCGCAATTATGTAAGGTAACTGTTTATGGTACGAGTAACGGTACTGTTAATCTTTTAGCCCAATCAGATGGATATACCACACTGTCAGTACCAGTTACTATTGGTAGTGATATTGTTTATGGTGACTTGGAAGTAAATAACCAAACCAGCGATTTAACAATTCCATATCAATATGGTCAAAGTATAACGCTTAATGGTAATTTATTGCATAGTTCTGGTGTATCAGCTGATCAAAATGTTACTTTACAATTTGAATCTTTATCCGGCAGTGGCGTAACAATTACGCCCAATAATCAGTGTACGGTATCTTCTGGTGGAAGTAATTGCACGGTGAGTGTTAATACTACATTAAATTCAGGAGATTTTCAGGTTAGGGCAGCAATCATTGCCCCAGCAGAATATGCAACCCACTATACGCCAATAACAATTACTTTTAAAGGGCAGTCTGAGCCGATTAATGGTGAGATTACCATTTCAGGGCAGAATAATGCTGGCGCTCCGTTGGGAATGAGCGCGCCAATTTGGGTGAATTTAGTTAATGGCTCTGGAGTAGCTTCAACAACAGTTACCCTAACTTCAAATAATCCATCCGTTATTCAATTTTATCAGGGAATGGAATCGCAAATTAATTTAACTAATAGTGTGTCTTGTACCATTAGTTCAGAATCACCAAGTTGTGGTTTTGGTATTAAGGCTCAAACTTCTTCAGGTACTAGTTTAATTACGGCAGTAGCTAGTGATGGCAGTTATATTATTGAATCATTAACAGTGGCAGCTACTACGCCAAGTACTAGTGGAAGAACAATCACTTTTAAAAATACTATGAATACAACCATTTGGATTGGAATTACTGGAGGATCTGCTAATGCTACTCTCGATGCAGATGGTACTCCAGCCGGAGCTGCTGGGCAGGCATTGCATAATACACCAGGTGGTGGTTCAATGTGTGGTCCGAGTAATCCATTAGCCGCTTGTCCAACAGGTTCAAGCTGTTTACAAGGTGGAGCAAATCCCACAACCAGCACTGTATATTTTTGTTATTGGGATCAGCAAGTGCCGGCTAATAGTAAATACGAGTTAGCACAAGGAGAGAGCACTAGTATATTTATTTCAAGTTCGAGTATTGATTTAACTACAGGAGGAATTACCTGGTCGGGAAATTACTATGCAAGACAGCAATGTGATGCCGATGGAAATTGTTCAGTTGGGCAATGTAAGGGACCCAGTGGGGGATTAGCCTGTGGTGTTGGTACCGGAGCGTCACCGCCTACGGTATCTTTGGCTGAGGCTACTTACCAAATTCATGCTAATGATTATTACGATGTATCTATTATTAATGGCGCTAATTACCCAGTACAATTTGCTCCAGAGAGCATGAGCGCTGAAATAACTAATGCATATATGTGTGGAATTGGTGGTGGGTTCGAATCACAAGCTGGCGGAATGACTGCTAATCCAGTTGGAGGATTGCCAGCGGCTACCTGGGATTTTAACCCACCAGTTGAAAGTGCTGCATATTATAAATATGTAGAAAGCGGCGGGGGTGCCTGTGGTGCTGGTATGACTTGTTCTGATCCTAGCCAAACGTGTGGCTATAATTATAATGCGGTTATTGGCGGTGCAAAGAATTATCAATTAACCTGTGCGGTGCAATTAGCTTGGCTTAGTGCTGATCAAATTTGGGGGTTTAATGAAAGTTCATCTAACTTAGCGCCTTTTCCGTTTTTAGAGTCTTACCCTAATCCAAACCCAGATGCTAATACTACCCCAATTAGCGGTGGTACATTGCAGTTGTGTAATTTAAATACCTTTAGCCCCTATGCTGTAGCGCCAGCTGAATCAGCCGGTAGTCCGCTATTAGCTTGTGGTGGAATTAATTGGAATTTATTGGGAATTACCAGACCTTCAGAATCAGTGGTGACGACTAATTCAAATTGGACTAATTGGGTATTGCCAACAATTACCTGGCTGAAACAAACTTGTCCTACTTGTTATACTTATCCGTATGATGACCCAAGTTCAACTTTTCAGTGTAATGGTAGTCCAAAAGGAAATAATACCTTAAATTATAAGATTACCTACGGTAATGAAGTGCCAGCTTAGATGCAGCTAAAGCTATGCATCAATGTATTATTAGCAGCTAGTTAGTTTACTGGAGAAAATTGTGAGCAGGTATGTTGCCAATAGCGTCAGAGCTAATTTTATAATTTTGTCTGGGTTGTTGTTACTCTCATGCGGCGGCGGGAGTAGCGGCGGCTCTGGCAATAATGATAGTAATTCAGCTAATTTAATTATTATGGCGCCTAACCAAATTTCATCTTCACTATCTGGGAATTTAGGTTATATTACCATTATGAATCCATCCTCTGCAGCTATTACTGGGATTAGTTATACAATTTACAATACTTTTGGTAGTGGGAATAATGTATCCATTAATAGCAGTAGTGCCAGCAGCTGTTCTACTGTTGCCGCAAAAAGCATGTGC
>JAGOUD010000183.1 GCA_018061465.1 Burkholderiales bacterium | reverse complement strand
TGCCAAGATAAATAGTGGTTAGCTAAAACTAAGCTTGTATAATCGGCGTAGTCAAGGTGAAATTTTAGTGGGTTATACTAAGTATGTAGTACTCGTTGTAGAGGACTTTCGGACGCGGGTTCAATTCCCGCCACCTCCACCATTCTTTTATGCGCAAAAATGCGTAGTTTCCCCCTTAAATTGTCCCAAATTTTTTAGAAGTTTATTAGCAATTTCCTCTGGGTTCATTAATATTGTCCAACAAATTTGTAACCCTTTTCCTCATTTTTAGGTAACCAGCGTCCATAACGGTTAAATATCATTTCAACATCTACATGCCACATTTGGGTTGCTACCCACCACGCGTTTTCTCCATTAGGTAATAAGGTTGATGCAATTATTACAACCAACCTAAACTTTGAGGAATGGGTAAAAGTGTTTGGGGATGCGAAGATGACAACAACATTGTTAGATCGTTTAACGCATCATTGTGATATTGTTGAAACTGGTAATGATAGCTATAGATTTAAGAATCGGAAATAGCTAAATTTAAGGTACAATATTTGGCTCAGGGGTGGGTCAAAATTCGACGCTGAACGTGGGGCAATTTTGCACGCTGATTAACATTTGTGTTTCTGTTGATTATTGCCGAGCCTGGTATGATTAAAATATTATCGTACAAAAATTTCTCATGTTAAGGAAATGCATTTTTTTTAACATGACAACATGGATATGTTAAGATTTTAGTGTTTTCTTAACATGAGAGTAAAAGCTAGTATGAAATTAAATTAATTTTTTGCTAGAACTGCTACTCGTGAGCTGAGAAAGTTAACTGATATGGGTCTCATGATTCAAGAGGGTGTTACTGGTTTCGGGACTAAATATAAGTTAAAATAAATTATTTTGAATGACGCCATAAACGCGCCACCATTGGTTAATTGGCTATGCAATGCGTAGCCAATTGTGGTTGAATTATTTTGATTCAAGAAGGAACCAGTGGACGTGGTACTAAGTATAGAGCAAAGTAAATAATTGCATCATGAGCAATGAAATTTAATAATTCTCAATTAGAAAAAATATTAGCGAACTATGGGGAAATAAATAGCATTTTAACTATACAAATGGATTCCTAAGCAGGGTAATGCACACGGTTATAATCTTGTAGGCAAATACTAAAACAGTATTTAATGTTAAAATACACAATATAAATTTATGTAATATGAAATATCAAGAAAGTAATAGTATGGATATCCATAGCGTAAAATTGTTACCGCCTAGTACTAGTTTTGACAATTTACAAGTTTGGAAAATTTTAAATCTTGCTAGTCGTTCATTAGCAGAACTAAAGGGAGAGTCTAAAACTATTCCTAATGTTGATATTTTAATTAATACCTTAAGTTTACAGGAATCTAAAGAAAGCTCAGAAATTGAAAATATTGTTACAACTCAGGATGATTTATTTAAGTCTCAAGTAGAAGACAGCCTACACAATATTGCTGCTAAAGAGGTTAAGCAGTATGCTGCTGCATTGTTACATGGCTACAATTTAATTCAGCAATATGATTTATTCACATCGAATCATATTATTGATATTCAAAGTGTATTGGAACCCAATAAACCTGGGCTACGTAAATTACCTGGTACTGCTCTTAAAAATTCTTTAGGTGAAACTGTTTATGCTCCACCACAAAATTATCAAGAAATAGTTGATTTAATGTCTAATTTAGATAAATATATTAATTTACCTGAATTACATGATGTTGATCCTTTAATTAAAATGGCAATTATTCATCATCAATTTGAAAGCATACATCCTTTTTATGATGGAAATGGACGAACAGGACGTATTATCAATATTCTATATTTAGTTTATATGAGGTTATTAGATATACCGGTACTATATCTTAGTCGATATATTAATCAAAATAAAGCTGATTATTATCGGTTATTACAACAGGTGCGTACTGAGGAAAGCTGGAATGAATGGATCATTTGGATGCTAACTGGTATTCATGAGACATCTAGGCAAACAGTTACATTAATTCGAAAAATAAATTTAATGATAAAAGACTTTAAAGATAGAATGCAGTTTGATGCAGACAATATTTATAGTAAGGAATTATTAGAAAGTATTTTTAAATATCCATATACCAAAATCAAGTTTATAGAAAATGATTTAGGAGTACATCGGCAGACTGCAAGCAAGTACCTGGATAACCTTGTAAGATTAAAATTATTGACTCCGCACAAGATAGGTAAGAGCAATTATTATGTCAATCATGAATTATTTGATTTATTAAGTAGTGCGAATCGTATTTAACGTGTCGAAAATTTTGGATTTTTTCGACATGTAAATTTAACGTGTCGAATTTTTAACGTTTTTTCGACATGACAACTAATAAGATTTGCAATTGAGTATGTAGTACATACCCAATTAAAAACAAGCTGAATTATAGTAAGCAGCCAAGTACACCTAGAGTACACTTGGTAAAATTAGATCTTTAAAAATTTATTGATAATCAAATGGTTATCAATAGGTTTAAAGAGTGTTCAATTCCCGCCACCCCCATTCTTTTTTTAGAAAATAATACATATTAAGTATTGTTTTATGTTAAAATGGCCACTTAAAGCTTTCCAAGGTCACCACAATGAAATCTGTTATACCTGCCTAATCCTATTCATACTTAGCCTGAGTTTGGCAAAGTATTTTTATTTAATCACAACTTATTTTTACTAGTATCTATCGCTTAATACTCGCGATGGCTATCTCTATGGGTTGTTTGAGGAAGTAGATATATGCAGCATATATTCCATGCTCCTATTCTTATTAATCAATTAACTATTAGTTATGCTAACAAAGACTGTATTAGTGTTCCGTTTGATTATCAAATTCACTCTGGAATGCGTATTGCTATTATTGGCAGAAATGGTAGTGGCAAATCAAGCATACTCCAAGCAATGGTTAATCATCATAATAATGCCGATCAAATACAATTACCTGATGATGTATTATTAGGTTATGTACCTCAGCTAGTTACGGCTACAGAAAATCTTAGTGGTGGCGAGCATTTTAATAAAATTTTTAGCCAAGTTGTAGCCAAGCAGCCCGTATTATTGTTATTAGATGAACCTACCAATCATTTAGATAGCGCTAACCGTAAATCCTTAATGAACTATTTATCGCGCTATGCGGGTACACTTATAATTATTACCCATGATATTGAGCTATTAAAATTAGTTGATACCATCTGGCATGTTAACAACGGTAGGGTAGTTACTTTTAATGGTAGCTACACTGAGTATAAAATTTGCGAGCAGCAGGAATGGGATAAGCTAACTAAGCGAGTTAAGGAACTTGATAAGCAAAAGGAGCAGGCACATCAAAATTTAATGAAAGAACAGGAGCGGTCTAAAAATAGGCGTAAGCAAGGCGAAACACATATTAAGCAAAGAAAATGGCCTACTATCCAATCAGCAGCAAAAGCTAGACGAGCAGAAACTACCACCGGAAAAAATACAACGCGGATTGAATCTAATAAGCGAAATGCCATTAATCAACTACAAGAGCTTTATGTTCCTGAAGTAATTATCCCTAAGTTTAATTTGCCACATAGCTATACAGCTACCAATAAACTCCTGGTTAATATTGAAGATGGGAGTTGTAGTTATGATAATAACCTGATATTGAATGATTTAAATTGGTGTTTAAGCTCTGCACAAAAGTGTGCCATACTAGGAAATAATGGTTCAGGAAAATCAACCTTACATAAAGCGATTCTAAATGATGCCAATATTATTAAGACTGGTACTTGGAAATATCCAGCCCGCGAAGATATTGGTTACCTAGATCAACATTATGCTACTTTGGAGCTACACAAATCGGCCGTAGAATT
>JAGOUD010000032.1 GCA_018061465.1 Burkholderiales bacterium | reverse complement strand
GGTATTAGCAATACCGGTTGCAATTATTGGTACTTTTGCCGGTACTTTTGCACTGGGGTTTTCTATCAACACCCTGACTTTATTTGGCATGGTTCTCGCCATTGGTATTGTAGTGGATGATGCTATTGTAGTGCTTGAAAATGTTGAGCGTTTGATGAAGGAAGAAGGGTTAAATTCAGTAGATGCAGCAATTAAATGCATGATTGAAGTATCATCTCCAGTAATTGCAGTAGTGGCAGTACTTAATGCAGTATTTGTACCAGTTGCATTTTTGGGCGGATTTAGCGGCGTATTAATGAAGCAGTTTGCGGTAACTATTGCGGTATCCACATTATTATCCGGGCTAGTTGCGCTAACTTTAACACCGACATTATGTGCTTTAATGTTAAGCCATCATAAACTTGGTGATGAAAAAGTGGCACCTGCATTTAAACCCTTACAGTGGTTACAAATATTTTTTGATAAGTTTAATATCTGGTTTGAAAAAATATTAAATCAATACATGAAAATAGTAACTGTAGTAATTGATAACCCTCGAATTGCACTATCTGCCTGGGGGGCGGTTGTAGTTGCCGTAATTTTAATGTTTATACGAATACCAATTGGGTTAGTACCGCTTGAGGATATGGGGTATTATTATAATACTCAACATGTAAATAACGGTGGTTCGATGGCGTATAATTTGCAGCAAGCCGAATCAGTTACCCAACAAATTTTGGCGATGCCGTCAATAAGTAAAGTTGCTATTTTAGGTGGAGTGGATATTGTAGATAATAGCGCCACTAAAACCAATACTTCAACAATGAGTATTATCCTTAAAGATTATAACAAACGTCCAAGTAAAAATGCAACAGTGGATGATGCAATTGCCCAAACTATGAAGATTGATGGCGATAATAAAAATATTACCGGATTTGCGTTTAATCAACCACCAATTCGTGGAATGAGTACTACGGGCGGCGTCACTTTTTATTTACAAGCTAATCAGCCCTGCACAGTTGAACAAATTTATAAAGATTCAGTGGCTTTAGTAAAATATTTGGAAAAAAATTATCCATCGGTAAGTTTGGCTGCTCAATTTTATAATGTGTCAACACCTGAGATTGATATTAAGATTGATCCGGCAAAAGTATATTTATATGGTTTAACTTATGCTCAGGTATTTAATACCATGCAGGCAACTTTTGGAACTTTTTATATTAATTATTTTACTAAATGGGAAGATTTGTGGTGGGTAATCTTACAAGCGGACTATCAATTTCGTAAAACACCAGAACAGTTAAACACTGTATATATAAAAAACAATGTGGGTAAAATCATTCCTGCAGGTAGTGTTGCAACTGTTAAATATAGAAATAGTGCTGAAGTGGTGACTAGGCTTAATGACTTTTTAGCCAGCCAAATTGTGGCAAATCCAGCTAAAGGTTATACTTCGGGGCAGGTAATGGATGCAATTCGTGACGCTGTACCTAAACTGTTGGGTAAAGCCTATACTGTTACCTGGTTTGGTCCTGCATATCAACAAAATATTGCTGGGAATACCTCGATAATAGCCTTTAGTTTAGGTTTAATAATGGTATATTTAATTTTAGCCGCATTGTATGAATTATGGTCATTACCTCTGGCTATTATGATGGCGTTACCGTTTGCATTATTTGGTGCTGCACTTACTTTAACTATTTTTAATAAACCAAACGATATTTATTTTCAAGTAAGTATGCTCACTTTAATTGGATTATCGGCTAAAAATGCTATTTTAATTACCGAATTTGCAATTGATGCAGTTCGCTTGGAAGGTATGACTTATCGTGAAGCAGCACTTCATGCAGCAAAAATTCGCTTTCGCCCAATTATCATGACTTCAATTGCCTTTATTTTAGGTGCAGTGCCATTAGTAACTGCAACTGGTGCGGGAGCTAATTCGCAGCATTCAGTAGGGTTGGGAATTATCGGGGGTATGATTGGGTCAACTTGTATTGCCACCTTATTTGTACCGTTGTTTTTTATTACGGTAATGAATTTCTCCCGTCGGGAAAATGGCGATTCTATTGTGAATAAATAGGCTGTGAGTGTGTAAATATAATGTTGAATCTTAAAATTGCCGTTTATCAGTTTAATCCTCTTGTTGGAGATTGGACGGGTAATGCAGATAAATTAATTACTAAAGCAATTGAGGCACAGCAAAATGGCTGCGATTTATTTATCAGTTCTGAGCTTGCTCTTTGTGGCTATTCACCCGAAGATTTATTGCTTCGCCCCGATTTCTATTCTCAATTATCATTGCAACTAGAGCGATTTAAGGAATTGAGTGGAATAACTATGCTAATTGGCTGCCCTTATCGTGAAAATGATTTAAACTATAATAGTGTATTTGTAATACGTGATGGTTTAATTCTGGGACGCTATGATAAAAGCATATTACCCAATTATGGCGTATTTGATGAAGCTCGCTATTTTGAATCTGGAATAGAGCCATTTGTGTTTACTTGTAGCGGTGTTAAAATTGGAGTTTTAATTTGTGAGGATGTATGGCAGAGCGCTCCAGCATTATTAGCTGCGAAGGCTGGCAGTGAATTATTATGTGTTTTAAATGCCTCACCTTATGATATTGATAAGCAAAATAGACGGCTACGGGTGGCAAATGCTCGAGTTAGCGAAACTGGATTACCACTTATTTATGTAAATCAGTATGGCGCCCAAGATGACTTGGTCTTTGAGGGTGCATCTTTTGCACTTAATGCTGATCAAGAACTAATTATGCAATTACCAGTGTTTGTTGAAAAATTAGCTTATATGGATTATATAAAAACTGGGAAAGTAATTGGTACAATTGAACCTGAAAATATAACTACGTATCCACTAGAAATAGAGAGTATCTATGGCGCTCTAGTTATAGCAGTACGCGATTATATTAATAAAAATAAATTTAGCGGGGTTGTGCTTGGGTTATCTGGTGGAATTGATTCTGCACTAACGCTAGCCATTGCATATGATGCCCTGGGACCAGACCGTGTAATGGCAGTAATGATGCCTTCTAAATATACAGCAGATATAAGTGTTAATGATTCACGAGATATGGTTAAACGCCTCGGGATTAGGTATGAAGAAATAGCTATAAGTCCAATTTTTAATCAATTTCAGTCTCAGCTAGACGAAGTATTTAATGGTTTAGCTAAAGATACTACCGAAGAAAATCTTCAAGCACGTATTCGTGGTACCATACTCATGGCAATTTCAAATAAATTAGGTTATTTAGTATTAACTACCGGTAATAAGTCAGAAATGGCAACCGGCTATGCTACCTTGTATGGAGATATGGCAGGAGGATTTGCTCCATTAAAAGATGTATTAAAAACGCAGGTTTATCAGCTGAGTATGTGGCGCAATCAAATATCCGATATTATTCCTAAACGCATAATAACCAGAGCTCCTTCAGCCGAATTACGTGAAAATCAAACTGACCAGGATACCTTACCAGATTATGCTATACTCGACCAAATTATTACTTTATTAGTAGATGAGTTGTGTTCTTGTTCTGAGATTATCCAACGGGGGTTTACCCCAGATGTAGTGTATAAAGTAGCACATTTGTTGAAAGTAAATGAATATAAACGGCACCAAGCTCCGGTTGGTCCTAAAATTAGTATGCGGGCATTTGCCAGAGATTGGCGTTATCCGATAACTAATCATTTTGAGTATTAATAAATCTTATTTTTCCGCAATATTTGACTGTTGGCGTTATCCATTCACGATCTCAGCAGTGCGGGGAATTGGTGGGAATTATCTATAAAAAAATATGTAAATGGCAAAACAAAGCTATTATTTAATATAAAATTTAAATCAATGAATAATAAATGCCGGTATACGGAAATATTTAACGCTAATTTATGGCTATGATTAATAATGGGTATGTACCCGCTATGCTATATCAGCATAACTATTAAATCAGGCAAGTATTCAATATAAATTTGGTGCATACAATACATTTTAAAGCTAAACTGATCAAACTTAAAGTGCTAAAATATAGTATGTGCCTAGCAGCATTTGTTTGGTAGAATAAATTAATTTAACAATTGAGAAATGTAATATAGTAATCTATACGGATTAAAAATGAAAATGGTTGATAATGGTTTAATTGAAATTACTAAAAAGTTGCTATTTGAACAGGCTAAGTCTGCGATGACTTCCTTTGATTCAGCGCAGGATAGTTTAGATAAAGCATACTTAACTATAATGTTTGGAAATATTGCATTTTATGCAACAAAAATAAAACCATTTGTGGATAATATGTACTCAGATTTAGCTTCAATGGTTTATATGGCGTTAGCTTTAATATTTATACTATGCTCGTTTATGTTAAGTAAATCTGCGATGAAGCTTTTATACGACAATACATTATTACAAATAGAACTTCTTGTGTCAGATACACTAACTGAAATTAAAATTGATACCAATACCCAAAATTTATTAAAAATAGATAAACTTAACGGATTTATTGAGCAATTAAATTGGCAAATACCAATCATGGTGTTTTTTTCATCTGGGTTATGTTTTCTCAAGGTAAGTTTCCAACAAATATTTCAAATTTTATTGATAAAATATTTTTGTGGAATATGGCTCATTAGTGTTATAATTGCATTTAGTTATGTTAGGATGAAACAAAATGGCAAAGCATTATGTAAATAATAGTAGAACTATTATTTTAGGTAGGGGCAAGGAGTCATCTTCAGCACTCCAACAATTAGTAAATAGGAGTATTCAGCTGAAAAATGAGATTGTATCGAAAAATAAAGACGATATTCAAAATAAAATTAATAGTAAAACCAACAATAAAAATTAATTATATGTAAAAGGTTATACTTCATTTTATGAGCCGCATATAACTTTAGATAATTGTAATTTCTTGGAATTTATTTAATTGATTATCCCGAATTCATATTAAAATTAAATGAATATAAACTGCACCAAGCTCCGGTTGGTCGTAAAATTAGTATGCGGGCATTTGCCAGAGATTGGCGTTATCTTATAACTAATCATTTTGAGTATTAAATTATTTTCTGATCTCTATGGAAACCAAGATGTGGCTTTTAAATATTAAATTAAGTAGCTAATTGCATGAGGTACTGTATATGGTAGTTATTATCACCCATTAATTGATGATCAAGCTGCTTAATTATTTTAAAGCCGAGTGTGTTGTAAGTATTTACCGCAGCAGTATTATTCCAGACTACTTTTAGAAAAATTTTATTTCCTAAATTTTCACTGCGGAAATAATCTACCATATACCTCAAAAGCTGCAGCATTAAGCCATTTCCTCTAAATTTTGGTTTAGTATATACTCCGCCAATGAACCATTGATTTTCATTATCTTTAGTCAAAAAAGCAATTGCAGCTAAATTTGATTTATCAATAAAGAGCCCAAAAAAAATTCTTTCTCTTAAAACTTGTTCCCAGTATTGGGCTGATTGTGCAACTTCATCAGTATACCGCGTTCTAAAAGATGATGGTTCATTTTTTAAGCATTCAAGGCGTAATTCTTTTAATATTCCGAGATCATTGTTATCAAGTTTTTTTATACTATAAGATGGTTGCATATTTATTTTAGTTTTCTATTTAATATTATATATACTCTTCGTCTTTGAACTCTGAACTTGGCCAACACCTGATAAAGACTTCTAATATTCTTTAACTATAGCTTCGCAAATAAATCTATCATGGGTTACAACTTCTAAAACTAATCTTTAAATCCATATATTTAAATGAGTAATGTCTTTTTCTATAGCTAGTGTAATCGTATTTATGGATTCTTGTTCATTAGTGCTGCCATAAAATTCTGACATTCCCATACAACCTAACCCAATTTCAGACATGTTAAACCTGGTTTTAATAATAATTTTTGTTTTCATATTATTCCTCTGTTATAATACAAATTGTTGTTTTTTAAGTAATAATACTTGCTATTTTACCACATAATTTTTACAGATTTTTTAACTTTTAATTAACATTATTTTTAATGAATAAATTCAAGGTGGAGCACGTGGAGATAAAATTAATAGGTAGAGCCTTGCGTAAATTGCGGACAAATAGTTATAGGAGTTCATCTATAATGGGGGCAGTTACTGTATATATTTCTAAGGGTAAATATTAATACATCCAACTAGGATAGCTGCTAATAATGCTTTAAAACAGCTGGAAGAACCAATTATGAAACTTAGTATTTACCACTTCAGAAAATCTACACCATGCTAATAAATTACAATAATTATAGTATTTCTAGGAGCAAGTTCTAACTAGTAAGATTATTTTATTGTTTTATTAAATTTTTAAGGAAATAACTGTGAGTAAATTTGTACAAATTGGTGACCAAAAAGATAAAAATATGTTCGTAATGGAGCGAATTGTAAATGGCTGGGGAAATAGAGCAAAAATTCGTGGGGATTTGATTAATATACCATTTATAATGGAGCGCGATGATTTTGTTGAAAGCTTACTCCCATTTCATGAACATCCACTATATAAGAAGCTTAGTTACGAACAGAAACGTAATTGTTTATCTTGTGGTTGGATAATTTATAATGAAAAAACCCTAATGATTGAAAGTGAGGTAGTAAATCCGGCTTGCAAAAGTATTATTGACGGAAATATAGTTGGTTTAAATACTAATGAAGCACGGCTTGCAGCCTGTGAAACTATGATAGATGAGTCATACCATATGCTTATAGTTGAAAAGGCTAATCAAATCACCAAATCATTACGCGAATTAAGCCACATCAAATATCCACAATTTCACCTAAGTAAATCATTACATAGAGCCTATGATGATTGCAATGAAGTATGGATGAAACCTCTATTACAAGTAGCTGCAGCAATGGTCACAGAAATTCTTATTAGTGATTATTTATCAAAATTATCTACAAATGAAGATATTCAGCCAATGAATAAGATTACGGTTGCTACTCACCTACATGATGAATTAGCCCATAGTAAATTATTTGCAACGATGTTATATCAATTTTATCATGCTCTGTCTCCGAAACAGAAAACCTTTTTTTCTTCTTCCATAGCTAAAGCAATTAGCTGGTTTAGTAGTAATGAACTGGATTTATGGAAATCTGTATTAGAACAATGTGGTATATCGAAATATAGGGAAATTATTGAAGATTGCAAGCTATCTGACATAAATACGATTCAAATAGATTATACTACTTTAATTTCAGTATTAAAAACAAACGAAATTTTAGAAAATAATTATATTAAGGATCTATTTTCTAATTCAGGCATAATATAAATGCTGAAAGCTTGGGTGTGGTAATTTTGTTAGCAGTTATGTACTTTTTATTAATTATTTTAAGGACTAAAATATGTGTGGTTATGTAAGTATTATCCGTAGGAAACCAGGCACAGTGGATATAAATAAGATTAAAGCGTCACTAAAGGCAATGCATCACCGTGGCCCAGATGAAGAAACAATTTGGCTAGATCCACAAGGATTAGTTCTGTTTGGCTATGTTAGGTTAAGTTTAGTTGGGTTAAGCAATGGCACACAACCACTTGCAACTAATGATGAAGAAATAGTCATGATGGTTAATGGTGAATTATATGAATACAAAGAAATCAGAGAAGAATTGGAAAAAGAAGGGTGCATTTTTAAAACTTCTTCCGATAGTGAAATTGCGCTTTACTTATACAAATTATATGGTATTGATGGATTAAAAAGACTACGTGGAGAATTTTCTTTTGTCTTATATGACAGGCGTCGTAAAATATTTTTGGCAGTAAGAGACCGACTCGGGGTTAAGCCATTGTATTATGCTCATCATGAGGGCGACTGGTATTTTTCTTCAGAAATTAAAGGGTTGCTCGCATTAGGTGTGCCAGCTATATGGGATATGGAAGCTTATGCTACTAGAGCTTTCATTCTACAAGACCGCACCTTATTTAAAGGTGTTAAGGCAGTAGAACCTGGCAGTTGGGTATTAATTAATGATGGCGGTTTAAAAAGTGGACGTTATTGGGATTTTGACTTTGCTAAACAAGGAAATAACCAATTTGAAAATGCAAGTGAAGGTGAAATTATCAATACTGTACGCAAAGAAATTGAACATGCCGTAAAGATTCGATTAGAAGCTGATGTAGCCCTGGGGGTTGGTTTAAGCGGTGGCATTGATTCTTCTGCTGTATTGGGAGTTGCTTCGAAACTAAGCAATAAAAGCTTAGATGCATTTCACTTGTCTTTTCCAAATGATCCGGATTTCGATGAAAGCAAATTTGCTTTAATCGCAGCTAAACATAATAATGCACAATTTCATAATATTCCAGTTACCACCAACGATCTTGCGGATAATTTTCTAGATACTATTTGGCATACAGAGATGCCATTCTTTAATGCTCACAGTATAGCTAAACTAATCTTATGCAAAGCTATTGGTAAAAATGGTACTAAAGCTATTTTGACGGGTGAAGGTGCGGATGAAATATTTTGCGGATATCCACATTTCAAACGTGATTTAGCCTTATACGATTCTAATGAGTTAGATAAAACTACTCAAAAAGAGATACTGGCACAAATAAATCAATTTGAAGCCGAAAATCAAAATAACCAAATTCCAGATGACTTACTCTGGGTGAAAGATTCTCTAAAACATGGCGTATCTTGGCTAGAAACCCAAGCAAAATTAATTACTCCAATTACAGCGTTACATAATGATAATTATGCCAAAGACTACGGAAATGTAGATGGCTACCGGCAATTTTTTGATCGTTTAGACCATTCTAAACTAGCTGGGCGTTCTCCAGTTCATCGTTCAATGTATTTATTGGCTAAAACTTGTTTACCCAACATAGTTTTAACTACCTTAGGCGATAGGATGGAAATGGCAGGGAGTATTGAAGGCAGACCGCCATTAATTGACCATAAATTAGTTGAACTTATTTGCCAGTTACCAATTAAACTAAAACTTCGGGGTAACACAGTTAAATATATACTCCGTGAGGCGATGAAGCCATATTTACCTGAAGAGCTTTATCAAAGGAAAAAGCATTATTTTAGAGCTCCTCCAACCTCACGTAACCCTACTAATTGTCGCTTATATCAATTAATGTATGATGAGCTATCCAGTAGCAATGCCGCTAGTTTACCGTTTTTTGAACATAAGAAAATAAAGGATATGCTAAACGTATTGCCTCAGTTAGCAGATAAAGAACGGTTACAGCTTGATTATGTGTTAACTGAACTCACTGGGCTTTGCTTAATGCAGAAGAAATTTGGTCTCAATGCAGGCGGTAGCCTATGAAATCAAATATTATGCTAAATAATAAACAATACGAAACTTTTGTTATATTTATGGCAGCTCTAATAAATAGTATTGCTGGGATTGTAGTAGATCTATATGCTCCATGTTTACCAGCCATTGAGCATGATTTACAGGTATCCAGTGTCATTATGCAAAATACTATTAGTCTGTCAATCATTGGTTATGCTTGTGGTCAAATTTTCTTTGGGATATTATGTGATTGGAAGGGCCGGAAATTTACGATATCTTTAGGGTTAATAGTATTTATTCTGGCAAGCATAGGTGCAGCTCTAGCCAAATCTATTATATTATTAATATTCGCTAGAATATTACAGGGTTTTGCTGCAGGATCATGCCAAGTGGTAGCACGAGCCATTCTTATTGATGAAGTAAAAGGGCCACGTTTTGCTATTGGAGTAGTATATTTGAGTACTGCTTTTGCTCTGGGGTTAATACTAAGCCCTTATGTAGGAGCAGAGATCCAACAATTTTTAGGTTGGCGATGGGACTTTGGATTTTATGCTCTTTATAGTACTATCTTACTTGGAATATTGGTATGGAGAATGAAAGAATCTCTGCCAGCTAAATTTGCCCAACACCCGAAAAATACCTTAAATAGCTATAAACACATATTATCAAATCGTGTGTTTATTGCTTTTTCTTTACAACTTGGGTGTTGCTTTATGGCCTTTACTTTATGGAATCAAATTGGCCCATTTATCGTTCAACATACTTTAAATAAAAGCGCCACCTACTTTGGTTTGATTGCATTATGTACTGGTTCATTCTACTTGGTTGGTACATTGCTAAATAGGTTATTGATAAAACACTTGCCTGTGACTAGGCGTATAAAGTTAAGCTTATCAACTTTTCTTCTTGGTATCGTGGTTCTAATGATAGATGGAAGTTCTTTTCACCTCCTATTTTTATTGCCTGGATTAATGATAATTACTTTAGCTCAAGGAATGATATTTCCAAATATACTTTCACAAGCAATGTCTTTGTTTCCTGATAAAGCTGGGTTATCCGCAAGCTTACAAGGTGCAGGAATGCTTATATTTGGTTTTTTAGGATTAAGTTTAGTTAGTTTTATACAAATAAAATCTAGTTTGGAAATGAGCGGTATTTATGCTACGTTATTTATCATATTTTTTATGGTCAATATTTATGTATCTCATCTAACAACAAAAACTATAGCAAAATAAATTATTTTTTTAGAGGTATTTTATGAACATATCATTAACCAATAATGAATCCACGCATAAATGGCAATGTATTATTTGTGACTTTATTTATGATGAAAACAAAGGATTACTAGAAGATGGCATTTCACCGCAAACCAAATTTGAAAGTCTCGCAGAGGATTGGGTGTGTCCGCATTGCAGCGCTAGTAAAAGTGATTTTTTCAATATGAGCGAATAATTGTAGCAATTAGAGACTTATTATGATAATTGGAACAAAAATATTTTGTAATACATTTCATAAATATAATTGGTGTAGAGTTAAAAAAACCTGAAGAAAATCCCTAAATAGTTGAGTAATAAGGTTATAGACCTATATAAACCCGGATGGTATCTAGGTCTATATAGAGTGTAATAAAAACTCTTTTAATTCATTAAAATCAGCGTTAATTGGAATGCTATTTTTTTTCTTCTCCATAGCGTGCTTTAAACTTAATGGAATATCAATTTTATGCTTGAGGATTTTCTCCACATCAGTATGGAATTTAGCTGGATGTGCAGTTTCTAACAATACCCCATTTACGTTTTTTATATTATTTTCCATAATAAAGTCATTTAGTCCAAGATATGCCACAGCTCCATGTGGATCAAGAATATAACCAAATTTGTCTGCAACTATTTTTATGGTAGCTTTTATTTGTATATCCGTATAGCTTTTACCGATAATATCCTGACGAATTTGTTGAATATCATTAGAGTATAGTGCACATATCCTGGCAAAATTGCTGGGGTTTCCCACATCCATCGCATTGGCAATAGTTGTTATCGAAGCACGTGGGTTAAAGATGCCGGTGGTTAAATATTGAGGAATTACGTCATTAATATTAGTGCTGGCAATAAATTTAGCAATTGGTAAGCCCATTCGTTTGGCAATTAAACCACCACACAAATTACCAAAATTGCCGCTTGGTACCGAAAATATTAAGGGTTGTTGAGATAGTTGAGCATAGGCATAAAAATAATAGAACGATTGGGGAATAAGACGACTAATGTTAATCGAATTAGCTGAAGATAAAACCAATTTGTGGGTTAAGTATGGGTCTAAAAAAGCTTGTTTAACCATGCGCTGACAATCATCAAAAGTACCAGCGACTTCTAGTGCCGTAATATTATTTCCCAGAGTGGTTAACTGCTGTTCTTGAATTATACTTACTTTATTACTCGGGTACAATATAGTTACTTTTATATTTTCCATATTCAAAAAACCATGAGCTACCGCACTTCCCGTATCTCCAGAAGTGGCCACCAAAATATTAATAGCTGATGAATTATCTTGGTTTAAATAATAAGACATGAGAGATGCCATAAAGCGCGCTCCAAAATCTTTAAATGCTAAAGATGGTCCATGAAAGAGTTCTAGAGCATACATATTATCTTTAATGTGTACTATGGGTGCATCAAAGGTTATTGCCTGATCAATAATTCTGCGTAAATCAGCTTCAGGTATTTCATTCCCCAGGAGCGCAGAGCTTACCTTAAAAGCAATTTCATTAAGCGAGTAATTTTTAATATTAGCAAAAAAGTCAGGACTTAATTTAGGTATTTCAACTGGTAGATACAATCCACCATCTGCAGGCAGTCCTTTAAGAACTGCCTCCCTTAAAGTTACGCGTAATTGGCGATTATTAGTACTATATAGTTGCATTATGTCAGTATATTCTAGAATAAAATGGTTAATTAATCAATTTAAAGTAGTAAATGTAGTACCTGGATTAGCTACAATATTATTGTGAACTTGAAGTCCGCCAAAACAAATTGTAGGGCTAGACCAATCGCCACAAATTAAAACTGGAAACCACGGACTGCCATCTTGAATCCACCACGCAAAGCCGCTATAATTAATTCCATTACTTTCTATTTCATTAATAATTGCTGTATACACGCTTTGGTATGTATTATCATTATAATCGCCCTCCTGATTATCCCCAAATTCAGTAAATATTATCGGATAATTATTTTTTATTCCTGCAAAGTTGCTTACAAAATCGGCTGGCTCGCCTAAATAAGTATAAGTAGATTCACCTTTATATTCCCCCCCACCTATAGAGTACGGATGTGAATTATATAAAATATTAGCTGCATAGCCATTACTAGTACTTGGGTCTTTAATAAAACAGTCTGTAGTGCTTTCTGTATCATAACTAGTGCCACAGTTATTAACTCCCAATGCAATAAATCCTAAATAATAAGCATAATCTAAACCTCCAGCAATAACTATATTATTAGCTCCAGCTCCACGTATCGTATTATATAGATCTTGCATTCCATACCATAAATTATTATCGCCATTTAGCCAGGTATTATAAGTAATCCCATATGGTTCATTATATAATTCAATTAATACATTCCCCCAGTTAGCATATTTAGTTGCCATGGAATTTAAAAATTGCAGTGAACCATTGGTTACGTCACGAGGCGCCATGCTTTGTTGCTCAACAGTGCTGTTAAACCAGTGATAATCTAAAATTACTAGCATATTATTTTGTTCAGCATAGTAAATTATAGCATCTATAATTTGTTGGTAAGATCCCATTACATCAGGGGGCGCCGAACTATTCCAATAATCTGCATTCATATCAAGCCGAATAACATTTGAGCCAAAGCTTTTCATATTTTGGATATCGGTTACACTCAAATATTGTCCCTTATTATCCCATTCTAATGATGGACGCGCTACCCCTTTGAGACGTATGGGTTCACCATTTAATAACAGCTGATTGCTGGAGGTAGTTAAATTAAAGTTTGTTGGTGGTGTCGCTGGTGGGGCATCAGGGAATGGTCCATCGCAAATGCCGCAGGTTGCGATTGCTGTAATAGTTGCTGTAGAGGGACTAACTGTAGTGTCCATACTGCTAACCACAATATTGGACAAAGATTCGCTATTACCCGGAGTATTACTATAATTATCAAATAAAATAGTACTTCCATCAAAGGTTAAGGTTACGGTTCCATAATAATTTCCATTAGCATCAGTTGCATTCCAACTACTCCAATCGCCATTGCTGCCGCTACCTGGGATACCCCCGGATTGTCCCCAATTAAGTGCGTATGGCTCCCATCCAGCAGCATTCGTAGATAAGGTAAGAGTAATATTTGGATTAGAACCATTACCAATAGAATTAATTAAATTAGCTACTCCACTGCTGCTGTGACAACTGGCACAAACTACCGATTCAGCTTTGAGATTGTTACCATTTACTATGTAAATTCCATCAAGATAATTACCATTAGTTCCAGTGCTGCTATAACTTGAGTAAGAAATGGTGCTGCCATTAGTCGTTAGAGTTATGGTGCCGTAATAGTTCGCGCTTGAATCATAAACATTCCATACACTCCAGTTAGCGCTACTGGTACTACTACCATTATAAGGAATGCCCCCGGAACTGCCATAGCTAATTGAATAACCATTAGTCCATCCAGATACCCCACTATTTTCTAAGGTTATTAATAAATTGGGATCCGATCCGGTACCTAAATAGTTATATAATTGAATGCTGGTGCTAGAAGTTGCAGTTATCGCCATAGCATCCCCACTTACCGGGTAATTTGGATTATTCCAGCTGGGTTGCACTTGTACAGTGCTGCTGTTACTAGGAGGAGTGCTTTTGACTGAAATATTTCCAGTTATTGATGTTGCTGCATTTACCTTGAATTCTACCGGAATAACTTCACCCACTGCAATATCCTGTAATTGAGTAAAGCCGTTGTTAATGCTTAAGGAAGGATCACTTAAAGTTAGTTTAACTTTTCTAAATACTTGGTTAGCAACGCTGCTGCTGCTCCATAAATAACCAATCACATATTGTGGTTCTGCTCCTGCAGTTACTTGTAAGTTACCGGTAAAATTAACCCCAAACTTTTTAGATGTACTCATATATTGATAGTGTATTATTCCAGAGGTACTGCCAGCAATACCCGCATTAAGATAATTTAAGGTAACTTTAGTTATTCCACTTCCACCTAAGCTTAGGTTTGATGGAGTATGGAATCTGAAAGTGCAGTATCCGTGTGCTGGAATAGTAGTACAATCTGAAGTCTCTAGAGTAAGCCCGTGGTCATCACTAATCACACCGATTGCATTAGCATTAATCCTTGGGGTTGATTGATTAAGATTAACAGCATGGGAAACAAGATTAGCTAATCCAAGATTTAAAATTTTTACCGAATTTGAACCAGAATTATGCACATACATTAACCCAGAGGTACTAGTGCCGTTTATTGAGGGAACTAGAGTCATTTGATCAATGCTTACATTTGAGAAACTAACGTTACTTTTAGCAGTACCTCCACCCCCGCTACAGGCG
>JAGOUD010000031.1 GCA_018061465.1 Burkholderiales bacterium | reverse complement strand
ACAGTAGTTGTAATGTTTCAAGATTTTTCCATGAAAACTCCACAACAGATTTTACAAAGTTTATTGCCTCCTGGGGTTAAATATACACCACACCTAATGGCTATGCCCATACCTAAAGCAACTAGTTCTGCAGTAATTAATAGAGATCCTTCGACCATGGCTATGAATAACTCTTCAATGCAAATGAGTTCTGACATGAAGGTGGGGGCTAATATGAAAATGAATCACCCAATAATGAGTGCCGATTTAAATGATGTTAAATATGATGCGTATCTGGTTAATTATCATAGTCCTGCCGATCCACAGATTACTAAAGTGAAGGCAGGAACACAGGTGAAATTAAGATTTATTAATGGAGCATCAGCAAGCAATTTTTGGGTTAATTTAGGTAAATTAAATGGTACTTTAGTAGCGGTAGATGGACAAGATATTAAACCAATTAAGGGTAATAAATTTCAGATAGCTATGGCACAACGACTTGATGTGATTATAAGCATTCCCAAACAAGGTGGTACTTTCCCTATTTTAGGGCAGGTCGAAGGGCTTAAAGACCAAACTGGGATTATATTATCCACCTTGGATAAACCGCAGCCTAAGTATATTAGTTCACAGGCAGCGCAGCCAGCAGCAGCATTAGATTATCACCAGGAATTGCAGTTACATAGTTTGGCTCAAGCTTCAACATTTATGGATAAGCCGGTAATCTTAAATTTAAATTTAACTGGCGATATGAAGCGCTATACTTGGCAAATTAATGGTCAAATGTGGCCTCATATTACACCACTTCAAGTTAAACAAGGTCAAAATGTAATTATGGTTATACAAAATAGCAGTATGATGGCTCATCCTATGCATTTACATGGCTATGATTTTAAGGTGGTAAATATAGATGGAAAACCAGTTAATGGAGCACTACATGATACGATACTGGTATTGCCGTATTCTAAAGTAACTGTTGAGTTTGCTGCTGATTATTCGGGTAAATGGGTATTACACTGTCATACTGTCTACCATATGGCAACTGGCATGATGACCTATTTAGAAGTTGAACCTAAATCATTCTGAGCGGTCGAGTGGAAGAAATTGGGGTAAAAAGTAATTCAAATTAGAATATAGCTATAGTGTAAAATATATGTCTTAAGATATTTTAAAAGGACATGGTTGTGAATTTACAGATATTTTCCACACAAAATGAGCAAATACATGCCTGTATAGAACATATCATTACAATGACGGGATGCATCTTAGAAAAAAAATCTAGAGCTGTTTTTGCTGTATCTGGTGGCAAAAGTCCGATTTCATTATTTAAACAATTAAGTCAAATACCATTGGATTTTTCTTCAATAACATTTACTTTAGTAGATGAACGGCTTACAGAGGTAAATAGTTGCGATAGTAATGAATATTTAGTGCGCGAAAATTTATTGCAACATCAAGCCAAAAGCTCTAATTTTATTGGATTAATGAATTCATCTCTAAGTACACAAGCAATGCTTAATTCAGCCAATCAAACTATTCCAACTATAGATCTAGCAATTTTAGGTATGGGTGAAGATGGGCATACTGCCTCAATATTTCCCGATTGCCCGGAACTAAATTTAGCGCTTGATTTAGCCAATAAAAATCGATACACCCTAACTAATCCCATTAGTGCTAAATATTCTCGAATCAGTTTGACGGCTGCTGCGCTTATTCAAATACCACACTTAATTCTACTAATTAATGGTAATATTAAACTAAATGTACTTAAGGAAGCAATTTTAGGGGATAATCTAAATTACCCGATTAGCTATATTCTGTCGCGTCGACCTGATATTCAAATTTTTTGGTATGAATAGGTATAAAATATGACTACTTACCCACGTTTAATTGCTGATATTGGTGGTACTAATGCCCGCTTTAGTATTGAAGTGAGTCCATATACTTACGAATTGACCCAAGTATTAGATTGCGAAAAATATGAAACCTTGGCATTGGCAATTTTAGCCTATCTCAAAAGCATCAAAATGGTAGATAAAATTCACCATGCGGCATTAGCCCTCCCTACCCCTATAGTTGGCGATATATTACACATGGTAAATAGTCCGTGGCATCGGCAATTAATCTCTCAAACTAAAAAAGATGTAGGAATGGATAATATATTATTTCTCAATGATTTTCATGCATTAGCCTTATCAATACCGCATATAAATAAAAATAATTTAAAAAGAGTTGGCGGAACTGATGAACCAGACTCCATAAAACCTATGGCAATTATTGGACCTGGAACTGGACTTGGTATGGCAACTCTGCTTAAGCATCCTTTAGGTGAATATTTAGCCATTCCAGCTGAAGGTGGGCGCTCTAGTTTTTCTCCAGTTAATGAGGAAGAAATTGAACTATGGAAATTTGCTCATCGTAGATTTCATCATGTCTCGGTAGAACGCTTTGTGTGTGGACCTGGATTGCAATTAATTTATGAAGGCTTATGCAATATTGATCATCGGGCAATTGATATATTGCCAACACCTTCAGAAATAACTGAACGCGGTACTAATGGGATGGATTTTACTTGCCAAAGAACTTTGGAAGTGTTTTGTCGTATGCTTGGTACTATTGCGTCTAATCTAGCCGTTATCGTGAATTCTTTTGGCGGCGTATATATTGGCGGAGGTATTATACCTAAGATATTGCCTTATTTTATGAATTCAGATTTTCGCGGGAGATTTGAAGCTAAAGGACGCTACCATGCGTACTTAGCTAAAATGCCAGTGTATGTTATTGTGGATCAATTTTCAGCTTTTCTTGGGGCAAGTTATGCCCTGAATACATATTTAACCCGTGGTTATATTCCATGATATATTAAAGGATATTGTTAATGAGTAAACTAGTTGATGCTGCTTTTATGCGGAAAGAATTAAAGGGCAGCAATTTTGAAATGACTTATGGTGGCGCTCTAAGTTTTATGCGGCGTAATTTCAGCAAAGATTTAACTAATGTTGATGTAGCCATTAGTGGAATTCCTTTTGATTTAGCGGTTACTTATCGCAGTGGTGCCAGGCTTGGGCCGCGTGCAATTAGAGCTGCTTCAGTGCAATTGGCTGAATTATTACTTTATCCATGGGGTTTTGACCCGTGCGACATATTGGGTATAATTGATTTTGGTGATTGTTTTTTAGATCCCCATAATCCATTAACTATTCGTAATACAATTATTGAACACATAAAACATATAATTAATCACAATGTTTTCCCCTTAACTTTTGGCGGTGATCATTATATTACATACCCGATATTATGTGCTATGGCAGAGAAATATGGTCATGGGCTGTCATTAATTCATTTTGATGCGCATTGTGATACCTGGCGGGATGATGAAGAATATTCACTTAACCATGGAACTATGTTTTACAAAGCAATAAAAAATGGAATAATTAATCCTAAAAAATCAGTACAAATTGGAATTCGCACCTACAACAGCGATTTTATGGGTATGAATATTTTAGATGCTCAATGGGTAGAAATGAATGGGGTAAAGTCGGTTATTAGTAAGATAAAAGAGATTATAGGTGATAACTTAGTGTATTTAACTTTTGATATAGATTGTTTGGATCCAGCATTTGCACCAGGTACAGGTACTCCAGTAGCTGGCGGATTAACCACACTTCAAGCTTTATCAATATTGCGTAATTTACCTCACCTTAATTTGATTGGGGCAGATGTTGTTGAAGTAGCGCCAAGTTATGATCATGCTGAAATAACTGCTTTAGCTGCAGCACATATTGCATGTGATATATTAGCACTGCTTGCTAATCAAAAATCTCCAGCGCAAACCGATTACTTTAAAAAAATATACTAGGATATAAATAAACACATGGAAAACTCTTGGAATAGTAAAAAAAGTCGCGATTTCTATAATATATTGGGTTGGGGAAATGGCTATTTTGATATTGATAAAAGTGGAGCAATGACGGTTCGTCGCGGTAAATATTTAGCTGACAAACCAGTCGTAATAGCTGATATAGTAAATGAAGCACGACTACATGGGGTATCTACACCACTAATTTTACGCTTTACTGATATTATCCAAAATCGAGCATTACGGATTATTTCTGCGTTTAATACGGCAAAAAAAGGCTTAAATTATGCTGGCAATTATACTCTTATTTTTCCCATCAAAGTTAATCAACATAAGGCAGTAGTTGATAGCATCGTTCATCTTAAATCAAGCAATCGCGGTCTTGAAGCTGGCAGTAAAGCCGAATTATTTGCCGTATTATCTTCTATTAGAGACAATAAAACTCCGATTATATGTAATGGTTATAAAGATAAAGAATATATCAAAATAGCTATGCTTGCCCGAAAAATTGGACGTAACATTACAATTGTAATTGAAAAAATGCAAGAAGCTAAATATGTTGTAGAATTAGCCCGAGAATTAGAAGTAACTCCCTTATTGGGGGTGAGATTTCGGTTAGCATTAATTTTAGCCGGAAAATGGGCGCATTCTGGAGGGGAAAAATCCAAATTTGGCTTAAATACCACCCAAGTATTAGATTTAATTACTATTCTTAAAAATAATGAATTATTAGATTGTTTGCAACTTTTGCATTGTCATCAAGGTTCACAAATTGCTAATATCCGTGATATTGGACATTATATAAATGAATTATCTACGGTTTATGTACGCCTCATTCAATTAGGTGTACCGTTAAAAATTATTGATATTGGAGGCGGATTAGCGGTTGATTATGAGGGAAGTCGCACGCGGAATTTTAACTCGACTAATTATAAATTAAGTGATTATGCTAGTATGATTCTGGGATTAATTCAAGAGAATGCACTTGCCAATGGTGTGCCAATTCCGGATATTTATTCAGAATCAGGACGGGCTGTAACCGCGCATCATGCAGTATTTATTACCAATGTTGTTGAAATTGAAAGTGTAGTGGGGGAAGAAGTACCAGAGGTTATTGGTAAAGATGAAGATTTGCTCGAATTGGAAGAACTATTGGAATCATTTGATACTTTATCCATTAATGAAATTTATTCCTCAAGTATTTTAGCTATTGAGAGTGTACATAATAGGTTTACCAGCGGCAGTTTATCATTAGAAAAACGTGCGGTTGCCGAACAATTGTTTTCACATATTAAGCTAAAACTAATTAAAAAGCTCAATCGCAGTTATCGAAGCCACCGTGAATTATATGATATTTTAGATGAGGATTTAGCTAAAAAAGTTATTGCTAATTTTTCAGTATTTCAATCTATTCCCGATAGCTGGGCAATATCGCAGTTATTGCCCATTATGCCATTAACATGTTTGGATCAAGAACCTAAAATGCGTGCTATTATTGAAGATATTACCTGCGATTCAGATGGTAAAATTTCTAATTATATTGATTATCAAGGTAACGAACCTTCAATTAAATTGCCGACCTACGATAACAATAACCCTTATTTATTAGCAGTGTTTTTAGTTGGTGCATATCAAGAAATTATGGGTAATATGCATAATTTATTTGGACCGGTTACTACTTTGGATATTATACTAGATGGTAAAGGAAATTTTGAAATTAAAATGGTTCATAATGGTTTTACTAATGCTGATTCATTAAATCACGTTGGATTTAACGCTAAAGATATGCTCAATAAGTTTACCCACCATATAACCCGTTCAAAATTATTTTCTAAAAAACAGCAAAAAGAAATGCATAAAATTTTTCAAAACATTCTGGAAGCACCAACGTATCTACAAGATTTAGATAGCCAATCCATCATAAGGCCAGGTTAATGAAATTGCTACTTAGTTGGCGCAGCTATTTCCATGTAGTCAACTTCATTCGCAACAATCATCTGGGTGTATTGATCTGGTTGGGTATATTATTTACAGCCTGTTCAACTAACACTGCTTCATGGATGGAGGATAGCTATCAATATATTGATAATAAGAAAATAACTGAAATTACATTACCTGGGAGCTATATTGCTAATGCCTATGATATAGACAAAGATAACCCCAAATGCATTGGGGAGATCTTACCTCAAAGCTATAGCAATAATGCGCAAATAGAAGAAAATTTAAGTCGGTTAAATGCAGATGATAGCTTAAACATATTTACTAATCAACTAGCAACCCAAGATCTTGATATTGCAGCTCAACTTAAAACTGGAGTTAGATACTTAGACTTACGGGTTTGTCAACAAGATGGTGAATTTTACACTGCAAATTTATATTTGACCGAAAAGCTGGATAATATCACTGAACAAATTAAACAATTTTTAGCGGCTCACCCTCAAGAGATTATTCTTCTTGATTTTGACAATAATTTACGTAATGAATCGGGTTATATGGATAATCAATCTATTGCTGCATTTCATACATATCTATATAAAACCTTTGGTAATTTGATTATCCCTAAAGATAAAATGCTAAATACTATCGGTGAATTAAAGCAGCAGCATTATCAAATAATAATTTTATCCGCTAATTTTGAATTAGCAGCTTATCCAGATATATGGAATAAAGATCAAATTGCTATAACTATTGATGCGCAGTCTTCTACAATTAAACGACTGAGCGCTCTGGAGTCACTGCTTGGGAATAATACTCTGGTTTTTCCAGACAAATTAAATATTGTCCCGCTTTATTCTGATGTAGATATGAGTGTACTTGACGATGATAATGATGATAATGAAGTCGAACAATCAATACTTTTAAATTATTTAGAGCAAAATCTTAAAAATCGCCCTGGAGTAATCGTAAGTGATAAAAATTTCTTAAAGAAAATAGAATATTTAATTATTCAACAAGACGCTAATGGGGTATTAATTGAAAGCCATCCTCTAATTGAAAGTTATCCTCTAATTGAAAGTTATCCTCTAATTGAAAGCCAGTAGTTATATGGTGGTTGGAGATTTTAAACTAGCCCATAGATTTTAGTGGTACAATATATGTCTATGGAATATAATATATAATTATGACCGTAATTTTAGTGCAGTATGTGAGCTTTTAGCCCAAACAGTGAAAATTGCTGATAAAATTGGTTTAGATCCGGATATAATTATTGAATCCTTGCATTAATTTGTAAGGGAAAGATGTGGTATTGTTCTGGCTTTTTTTGGAATCATTAATTATCTAATTGACTGTTAAACTTGTTATTTTTTAAGCATGATCAAGGCGCAGGTACTATGCTATATCAACTATTTAAAGTTAAATTATTATCCAAATTTATTTTGTTGGCATTTATTTTTAGTGCGGCTATTATCGGTTATGTGGTTTTTTTTCCACATCATATACCAAATAATTCATATCAGTTAATTGTTAATAAAGATGAAACTATTTCAGCAATTGCCAATGATTTGGCTGCTCATGATATAATTAAAAGTAAATTGATGTTTACTAAGCTATTACGTTTATTAGGCCGGGATCGCAAAGTTACTGCTGGCTTATATTTTTTAAAAAATAGTTTGTCAATTTGGACTTTAATTGCACGTATTACCAATGGTAAACCAGATCAAATTAGTGTAACTATAATTGATGGATGGAGTTTTGAAGATTTGCAAAAATACATTAATAGTTTACCCAATATTCAGCATATTGTAAGTAATTATTCTCAAGAGCAAATAAAAACTGCGCTTAAAATTGATTACCCAAGCTTAGAAGGCGCATTTTATCCTTCAACCTATTTTGTTGCGCCGAATCAAACTGATTTGGAAATTTACCAACAAGCATATAGGCTAATGCAAAATAAATTAGGAAATTATTATATTACACGCAGCACAACCACTACCTATACTAAACCATATCAATTATTAATTATGGCGAGCCTTATTCAAAAAGAAACTGGTAATAGTGAAGATATGTTATTGGTATCTACTGTGTTTAATAATCGCTTAAGAAAAGGGATGAAGTTGCAAGATGACCCATCAGTATTTTATGGGTTACGCCATACACCCAATATAACCCGTAAAGATTTTCAGGTAGATACGCCATATAATACGTATTTGCGTTATGGGTTACCGCCAACGCCAATTTGTATTCCCTCTAATGCTGCCTTAATTGCTGCAAGTAAGCCATTAGATAAACCAGAATTATTATTCTTTGTGGCCATTGGCTCAGGTAAGACTAAATTTTCTACTTCCTATAGCGAGCATAAATTATTAATTAATAAATATTTGAAAAAAAGTGATGAATAATGCGTGGACTATTTATTTCATTAGAGGGCATTGATGGGGCTGGTAAATCCACCCATGTAAATTTTATGCGTGAATATCTGGAGGATAAAGGATTTAGTGTGGTTCTTGCGCGTGAACCGGGTGGAACTCCTTTAGGAGAAGAAATAAGAAGTTTATTGTTGCATGATAGTGGGGACATTCATCCTATCACAGAACTATGTCTATTATTTGCTTCACGTCAAGAGTTGATTAGTAAAGTAATTGAGCCCAATTTAGCTAAAGGCATATGTGTAATTGCTGATAGGTTTATTGATGCTTCAATTGCTTATCAAGGGTATGGCAGAAAAATTGGGGTGGATAAATTAGCTAAAATTATTGCGTTATTAGAACCACAATTAACTACCGATTTAACTTTATTATTTGATTTGCCTCTTGAGGTGGCATTATCACGAGTAGCAAAAAATAAAAATAAAGATCGAATTGAGTGCGAGAATGCCGAGTTTTTTGCCTCAGTGCAAGATGCATATCGTCAAATTGCTGCCCAAAATACTCAGCGGGTTAAAATTATTCAGACTAATCAAAAGATTGATACTGTTCGTGTATTAATTGTGCACCATTTAGAAGAGCTTATTCACCGCTATAGAGATGTAGAGAGTAACAATGAATAATTTATATCCGTGGCAGCTTAATGATTATGATTATTTACTACGCCTAAAGGCTAAGCTACCGCAGGCAATTATACTACATGGAGCTTCTGGAATTGGAATTAATGACCTTGCCAGAAGTTGGGTCTACAATTTACATTGTCCTCATTCAAATCTGAATGATTATTATTGTGGTAGCTGTAATTCATGTTTACTACTTACGGATGGGGCTCATCCTGATTTTTATGTGCTAACCCCTGAGGAGGAAGAGAAAACTATTGCAGTTGCTTGTGTTCGAAAGATGATTGATTTTTTAACTCTTTCGACTCATATGAGCGCTTATAAAATAGTCTTTATTGAAGATACTGCGTTATTAACTTTAAATAGTGCCAATATGTTATTGAAAATATTGGAAGAGCCACCTAGTTATGCTTTATTTGTGCTAATTACTTATAATATCCATGGCGTACTGCCGACCATAGTTAGCCGCTGTCATAAATATAAAGTATCTTCTCCAGATCCAGTTATTGCTCGTGATTATTTACGTGCCCAACAGATTTCTGATTATGAATTTTGGTTAAAGTTTTATAATTATTCGCCACTATTTGAAACCCTAATTGATAATCACCAATTACAACGGATTCTTCAAGTATTAGCTATTCCTAATGCAGACAAAATTTATGAATTAACTAGCGAATTTGATGGCAAGACCATTGCGTATTCATTTATTTTAGAATTTATTGGTAAATGGTTAAGTGATCTGATTAGTTATAAATTAAGTAATGAGTTGATTTATTTTGAAGGTTATATTAATCTGATAGAGCCATTAATTAATAAATTAAATATTGACAAAGCATTTTTTATGCAAGATAGATTAAGTTTCTTAATGGCGTGGGTACATCATCCATTAAATTATAAATTGCAAATTGAAAATCTATTATTTAATTATCAGCAAATTTTTGTAAAATAATCTTCTTATAGAATACATAGAGCTTTCCTAGAATAACAGAGTATAATTTTATGGATTACGTCTCAAGTAAGCAAATAACAAATTTTATGGAAATAACGTCTCATATAATATAAATTATTTTTTTATACTTATATGATATGGTTAGTTAAAATCTGCAGGTTGTATTCTTCAATAATAGATTTATGAATGCACGAAATAAGAAAACTGTATACTATTTGCCATTGTTGAGTATTGTAATAATTAATCATTACTTGATTAAATTCCAGTTTACGTGCGGCGGGTACGTTAATCATGGGGTAGCCATGAGATAGGAGCACTCCACTCATCATCATGCGGGCAGTACGTTTATTGCCATCAAAAAAAAATTGGCTGCGCGCCATTTTAGCAAATAGATTAATTGCTGCAGAATAAGTGTTAGTAACTCTATCAATATTTAAGACGCTATCGTTAAGATTGTTAAAGCTAAGTATGGTTTCAATTTCCAATTCTAATTCTCCCCATAGCTCATTTAATTTTGAAGCGTTAGGCGGGGTATAAGAAGTGCCAGATATATTAACATTACCCGTTCTAAATTCACCCCAGGTTAAAGCTTCTTGATTAGCAACTATTGCATGAAGTTGTAATATAAAATTTTTATTTACGCTAAAGGTGCCCTCTTCAATACTAATAAAAAGAAATTTCCACGCTTTGATTTGGTTTACAGTAATAAGTTCATCTTGAATTTTATGACCGCCAACGGTGATTCCATCAAGGAGCGTTTGTACTTCAGGTACAGTATAATTTATATCTTCTAAATTGACTACATCGGTTACAATTTGGGCTAGGATTTTTTTGGCATCATATAATGCTTTATTTGAGTTGTAGTGCTTAGTCATAAAATTCCTCTATAGTATTTAAGCATCTCCACAAATTTCAGAGTTAAGAGACAAAGAATATATGCTTTAATGTTATGGGGTAGTTATAATAATTGATTTTCCATCGGTAATAGTAGTTGGAATATTTCAGCTATTATATCATCAGTTAGAAACTATAGCGGAATTATTAAAGTTGATGCTGAAATATTTATTCTATAAATATTGAATATTTTATATATCATTAAAGCTGTTGTTATTTTTATTACCACATGAAACTCAGTTAACACTATTGGTGCGTTTTCTCGTTTTATCTATGAAAGGCAGATAAATGCCCACTAATAAAGCAAGGCTGGAAATTATTCCTAGAGGGCATTATAGTCCCGTTGAATGTCCAGATATTTTAAATGAATTAATTGTTGATTTTTTTAAAACCTCTGCTGTAAATTACTATATAATATATGGTATATAAATAAAATACTCAATAAAATCAACTAATTTGATGATTTTTAGTTTAGATAAGGCAACTTATGGATAAGAAATATTTGAATAATTATATATTCTTGTTATTAATTAGTATAATTTGGGGAGCTCAGTTTGCTTTAAATAAAATTTCCTTGATAACATTAACTCCTATGATGGTGGCAACAGGCAGAACAATAATAGGAGGTATAACATTAAGCATCTATTTGTGGTTGGTAAATAAAAGAACTCAAGTTAAACCGAATATCGCAGCCTACGCTAAATCTACAATTATTCTTTACATATTAATTGCATTGTGTGAAGCGGTATGTCCGTTATTTTTGATAGCTTGGGGATTAAAACACGTATCAGGTGGCATTGCTGCAGTATTAATGGGTAGTGTACCAATCTTTACGGTAGTCATTGAAGCAATAGTTAAGCGTAATCCGATAAATAAAAGATTCATTTTAGCTATTGGGATAGGGTTTATTGGAATGTTGATTTTAGCTTTTCCTGAAATATCTCATGGTTCTTCAAGTATATTAGGCGTTATTGCTATTTTACTTGGGTCCTTTAGTTTTGCAAGTAGTCTTATTCTTATAAATTTATTACCGCCTAAGATATCTGCAGTTAGACATATGCGAAATATCTTAGGTTACGCATCTTTGCTATTAATTATAATTAGTATGGCTACTCATGAATGGGTACCATATTGTTCCCTCCAATCCGTACTAGCTTTATTAATTTTAGGTAGCATATGTACTGGATTGGTATATGTTATGTTTATAGTTTTAATTCACGCCACTTCTCCGACATTTGCATCGCTTATCAATTATTTAATACCCATCGTGGGGGTGATAATTGGTAACTTATTTATGCATGAAAAGATTACATGGAATGAAATAGTTTCATTGCTTTGTATAGTTATTGCACTTTATCAAATCAGACTGCATGCTAATCATAAAAATTTTGCAAAGTAGTTGACTTTTATCCTATAACCAGCCCTGATGGCAGACTCATTAAAATAACCCGTATTATCTTAATATGCTACAATATTGCACAATAATTTAATTGATATTTAAGCCATGGCACTAATTACTCTTGATAAACTCAGTCTCGCTTTTGGGCATTACCCCTTATTTAATAATATTACGCTGGGTATTGAACGTTCTGATAAAATTGCTTTGATTGGCAGAAACGGCTCGGGTAAGTCGTCATTATTAAAAACAATTGCTGGGGTTATTACTCCGGATTCTGGACAGGTCTACATCACTCGTGGTACTAAAGTTGTGTATGTTGCACAAGAGCCAGAATTAAACCCAAATAATACAGTTTTTGCTGAAGTATTAACTGGCTTAGGTGAAGCAACTAATTTATTAACTACATATTATGCTCTTATTGATCAGATTAATCATGATGCAACTGTTGACATGCTGCATGAATTAACCATTCTTCAAGAGAAATTAGAGCATGAAAATGCGTGGAATGCTACCGCACTGATTGATAAAGTATTATCTGAGCTTAATTTAGATGGTAAAGCTTTAATTTCTCAATTGTCCGGTGGTTCTAAAAAAAGAGTGGCTATTGCCCGGGCATTAATTGCGACACCAGATGTTCTTTTATTAGATGAACCAACTAATCATTTAGACATTGCTTCAATTGTATGGCTTGAAAAAACCATTAATGATTTTAAGGGATGTATAGTCTTAATTACTCATGATCGACATTTTCTGGATAAAACCGTCAATAAAATTATTGAACTAGATCGGGGCGAGTTAAATGTATATTTAGGTAATTTTGCTAAATACCGTGAATTAAAAGCCAGGCAATTAGCTGATGAGGCTAAAACCAACCGTGAATTTGATAAGTTTTTAGCTCAGGAAGAGGTATGGATTAGAAAGGGTATTGAAGCGCGAAGAACGCGGAATGAAGGACGAGTAAAACGTCTGGAGCAGTTGAGAATTGAACATCAAGCGCGTCATTTGCAGATGGGGCAGGTAAATTTTCAGGTGGATAGCGGTAAACTATCTGGTAAAATTGTTGCTCAATTAAAAGGGGTTAGTTTAAGTTTTGCTGAAAAAATTATCCTAAAAAATTTCTCAACTACCATTCTTCGCGGTGATAAAATCGGCTTAATTGGTCCTAATGGAATTGGGAAATCAACCCTGCTTAAGATTATTTTGGGTGAGGAAATAAAGCCGGATTTAGGTACAGCAATTTTAGGTACCAAGATTGAAGTAGCTTATTTCGATCAATTTCGTGAACAGCTAGATGAAGAAGCAACTCTTGCGGATATGGTGAGTCAAGGGCAAGATTTTTTAGAAATAAATGGGCGTCGGCTACATATTGCTAGTTATTTGCAAGAGTTTTTATTTGCTCCAGCTAGGTTTCGGTCACAAGTAAAATCTTTATCTGGTGGTGAACGTAATCGATTGTTATTGGCGCGCTTATTTTCTCGTCCAGCAAATGTTTTGATTTTGGATGAACCTACTAATGATCTGGATATTGAAACGTTGGAATTACTTGAAGATTTATTAATTAACTATACCGGGACAGTTTTTTTGGTAAGCCATGATCGAGCTTTTTTAGATAATGTAGTTACTCAATCATATATTTTTACTGGTAACGGGAATATTGTGGAAATTAATGGCGGGTATTCTACTTGGCTTAATTATGCATCTAAAAGTAATTTGGTTCTTAATGGTCAACCAAAGGCTATAGCGAATAATAAAAGAGATTCTGCTGATAAGAAACGCAGTCAGAAGTTATCTTATAAAGAACAGAGAGAGTTGGAAGAGTTACCCGTGCTATTAGAAAAACTAGAACAGGAACAGGCTAATTTGCAGCAAAAATTATTGATATCAGATTTATACAAATCGCAACCTAAAACAGCACAAGAATATCAAATGCGTATTAGCCAAATAGATAAGGAATTAGCAGAAAAATTAACTCGTTGGGAAGAGTTGGAAAATAAAAGGAGTGATTTAGAGTGAGTCCTATACGCGAATATACTCTAGGAGTGATTAAATTATTAATTGGAACTATTCAATCCTACCAAGTAAATGTGATTACGTATTTGGCGGCAGTGGCGGTTTTAGCCGTACTTGTATTATTAATATTTTATATGCTAAAGATTTTAGTCTTTGGGCTTTTGCGTAGGTGGGCCAGAAATAAAAAATTAATATTTTTACGAGTAATTACACATAATAAAACCTTAAATGTTATACCACATTTAATTAGTGCAATGTTATTTTTATCGTGGATCAGATTTGTCCAGCGCAGCACCCAAATTGAACTAATAATTCAGCAATTTGTGCGCTATGCTGTATTATTGTATGTTTTTATTTGCCTAGCGCTACTTATTACCCGCTTAGTTTGGGCTATAAATACATATTATGAGAAAAAATTTGAGTTTGCGCATGAATATCCAATTTATAGTTATATAAAAGTAGTAATTCTACTTATTTGGGTTATTTGGACAGTTTTGGTTGCTGCTTATTTTGCTGGAATGTCGCCAATTTCTATTTTAACTGGAATAGGTGCTATTTCTGCAGTCGTTATTTTAATATTCAAAGATACCATTTTAGGGGTGGTTGCAAGCATTCAAATTACTGCTTCGAATATTGTTAATATAGGCGATAGAATTACTATTGATAGGTATAATGTTGATGGTGAAGTATTGGATATTGCAATTAATACAGTTAAAGTTAAAAATAGTGACAACACTATAGCAACTATTCCAACTTATGTATTAATTTCTGAAGTAGTAAAAAACTGGCGGGGCATGGTTCATGCCGGAGCTAGACGAATTAAGCGCGCTATTCATATAGATATAAATACTATTGCTAAATGTACCCCAGAATTATTAGAATCATTACGTCACTTTAGGATTGTTAATGATTATATTAATAAGCACCCAGGTAAAGAC
>JAGOUD010000182.1 GCA_018061465.1 Burkholderiales bacterium | reverse complement strand
AGGTAGAGTGTATTAATATGAATTTTAGTAAAGATAGATTTGCTGTTATAGGGCTTGGGGATACTGGATTATCTATAATTAGATATCTACAATATCATAGAGCAAATATAGTTGCGGTATATGATACCCGTGAATCGCCGCCGAATCAGGATAAAATTGGCGAGATTCAACTACATTTAGGTAGTTTAAAATATGCTGATTTTAGTAATGTCGATATTATTGTGATTAGCCCTGGAGTTTCGATATATGATGCCGCATTAGTGCAGGCATTGCATAATGGTAAACAAGTAATTGGCGATATTGAATTATTTGCTCGGTCAATTAAAGGTTGGTCGAGTAAGGTTATTGGGATTACTGGCAGTAATGGCAAAACTACAGTAACAACACTAACGGGACATTTAGCAGCCCGTTATGGACTAAAAACTTTAGTAGCAGGTAATATTGGTACTCCAGTTTTAGATAGCTATCTTGATATTATGGCTAATGGTGAAATACCACAAATTATTGTGCTTGAATTATCCAGTTTTCAGTTGGAAACGGTGTTAAGTTTAGATTTAACTGCTGCCACGGTATTAAATATTGTTGCGGACCATCTGGATCGTTATCGCGATTTACTCGAATATGCTTATGCTAAATCTAATATTTTTAATAATTGTTTGATTCAGGTATTAAATCGTGATGATATACTAGTGGGCAGCATGCTAAGAGGCAATCGTTTGGGTTTATGGTTTGGTAGCGATGAGTCAAATCAATTTACTTTAAAAAATGGTTGTTTATGGATTGATGATGCTAAATATTTAGCTTGTGATGAGCTTAAGTTAGTAGGGCGGCATAATTATTTTAATGTATTATCAAGTCTTGCTTTATTAAAAGCATGTGATGTAGATATTAATAATGAAGTGCTTAAAGATGGATTAAGAAATTTTAATGGGTTAGAGCATCGCATGCAACAATTATTAGTACATAATGGTGTTAGATATATTGAAGATTCAAAAGGTACTAATGTGGGCGCTGTAATTGCTGGAGTATCCGGATTAGATGGTATGGTACATTTAATTCTGGGCGGGGATGGGAAAAATCAGGATTTTACTCCACTGCGTCAATTAGTTGCTACTAAGTGTAAGACGGTTGCGATTATTGGGCAAGATAAATTGACTATTGCAAAGATATTGGAAGGTCTGCCTATTTTAATGGAAGTGTTTAATACATTGCCCGAGGCTGTAGCATATTGTATTAAAAATGCTCAAAGTGGTGAATCTGTTGTATTATCCCCGGCTTGTGCTTCTTGGGATATGTTTGATAATTATAAACATAGAGCACAAGTATTTATAGAGAGTATTTATGAAAATATTCACTAAATTCTTTAATTGGTTATTTGATGATTCTGGGCGTAACCATAAGTATTTATTAGATGATAAGATATTATTTTCTGCAATTTGCTTAATAGCTATTGGCATTATTATGGTTTATTCGGCATCTATTGCTTACGCTACTAATGATAAAGCAACCCACAGCCAATATTTTTATATTGTTCGTCATCTAGGGTATTTAGTGGTAGGGCTGTTTGCGGGAATTATAACCTTTAATGCCCCTACTAATTTTTGGCGTGATAATGCTCCATTAATTGGAATAATTATAGTAACATTGCTAATTGCAGTATTAATACCGCATTTAGGTAAAACAGTTAATGGTTCTAAACGCTGGATTGGTGTTGGGATACTTAATTTGCAACCTTCTGAATTAGCCAAATTAGGCATGGCAATTTTTTTATCTTATTATGTTTGTAGTAAAGATTCAAACTTAAGTCGCTTTTTTAAAGATGTATTGCCAGTATTTGCTATTATTGGAATAGTTGATGGCTTATTACTCCTAGAACCAGATATGGGCTCGGCAACAGTCGTATTTATCATTGCGCTGGGTATTTTATTTATGGCAAATATTGATAAAATGGTTATTATCGGATTTTCTGGAATTGGAATTATTGGATTTGTAGTTTTGATTTTAACTGCACCGTACCGCATGCGCCGAGTGTTGGGTTTTATAAATCCATGGGATGATGCCTTGGGTAAGGGCTATCAATTAACCCACTCGCTTTTAGCTATTGGGCATGGCGGCTGGTTGGGTGTCGGTTTGGGAAATAGTATTGAAAAATTATTTTATTTACCTGAAGCACATACTGATTTTATTCTCGCTATTATTGCTGAAGAAACCGGTGTAGCTGGAGTGGGTATTGTGCTGTTATTATTCTGGATTATTTTTTATCGTGGGTTTAGTATTATTGGTCCGCAAGCTAAATTAGCCAACCGTCCGTTTCAGGCAGTATTAGCTCAGGGAATTAGCTTATGGTTTTTTGCTCAAAGTCTGGTTAATGTGGGCGTTACTATTGGCGTATTACCTACGAAAGGATTAACACTGCCGTTTGTATCCTTTGGCGGCAGTTCTATTTTAGTGAGCTGTATGGCATTGGCAATATTGCTTAAAATTGATTATGAAAATAAACTTATAAATAAACATTAGACCACTTTCATAACCAAGCATTTGCCGAAAATACAAAGAATGAGGAGAGTGAGGAGCAGAATGTATACCTAAGTACATGAGCACCGAAGCCGACGAAATGATACAGTAGTTTCGGATAAAGACGAATGTTAGGATGGAGGTCTGCTAAATGACTAAAAAAACAATACTTATTACTGCAGGTGGTACTGGCGGGCATATTTTTCCGGCATTAAGTATTGCTAAACAACTACAACAACAATATAATGTATTATGGGTTGGGGCACACATTGGTATAGAAAATGAAATTATTCCTAAACATAATATTCCCTTATTGAAGGTTACAATATCTGGCTTACGTAAAAAAGGGTTAATAAAAATATTACTGTTACCTTGGATATTGGCGAGAGCATTTTATCAGTGTTTAAAAATTATCTTATGTGAGCGCCCAGATATTGTTGTGGGGTTTGGCGGTTATGTTACTGGTCCCTTATGTGCAACAGCATGGCTACTTAAAATCCCCATGCTTATTCATGAACAAAATTCCGTGCCTGGATTAACTAATAAAGTATTAGCTCGATTAGCCACTAAGGTAATGACCGGATTTCCTGCTGTTTTAGTATCTAAAAAAACGGTTTATGTAGGTAATCCGGTACGTGAAGATATTTTAAAATTAGAAGCTCCGGATATACGGTACTTGAGGCGAAGCGGTGGGTTAAATTTATTAATTGTAGGTGGCAGTTTAGGTGCTCAGGTGCTTAATGAATTAATGCCACAAGTGTGTGCTAAGCTGGTTAATGTAAACCATGTGATTCATCAGGTTGGGCGGGGGGATTTAGCTCAGGTTAAGCAGCGTTACCAGGATTTAAGTATTACGCAGGTAGAAGTAGTGCCTTTTATTGAAGATATGGCCCAGGCGTATGCTAATTCAGATTTGATTATTTGCCGCAGTGGCGCGTCAACGGTTAGTGAGGTAGCTAGTGTTGGAATAGCTGCTATTTTTGTGCCATATCCACACGCAGTAGATGATCATCAATGGTACAATGCCCAAATGCTTTCAATGGGTGCCCATATTATACGCCAAGCAGAATTTAACGTAGAAAAATTAGCTGGATTAATTAATAGTATGGATCGTTCTACCTGCCTTACAATGGCGAAAAATGGCCAGCAATTAGCGATTAAAGATAGTGTAGAGCGTATCGTGTCGCTGATTAAAAAATCAATTTCTTAATATTTATTTAAATTTATTGGGATTGTTTTACAAATTGATAGATGGCGAGAGAATTAAAAGGTTAAAGTTGTTTTTACTTGTTTTGGAAATGTCATATATGAAATAATGGATAAACAGAGCAGTGAGATTATTATAAAATAGTCATCATATCTTACCTCATGAAAGAATATCCATTAGAAATAATTAAGGCAGTTTATGAAATGCAAGCTAATAAAATAAAAATTTGGGAACCAAATGACAATACTAA
>JAGOUD010000030.1 GCA_018061465.1 Burkholderiales bacterium | reverse complement strand
AACCTTAGTTTTGCAATTAAACCAATTAGTAAAGATTTTTCCTTATCATCTATTCAATCAGGTTTTTTACTGGCAGCTTGGATGTGGCCATATGCAATTGCTAATCTTCCATCCGGATGGTTGATTGATAAGTTTGGGATTAATAAAGTATTTATTTGGTCTATAATGTTGTGGTCAATTTCTACAATTCTAAGTGGAGTTATTACTAACTACCAAGAACTTTATTTATCCAGAGTAGCCTTGGGAATTGCTGAGGCTCCATTTTTTATTATTGGAGCAAAAATTATTCAACTATATTTTACTCATCATAACCGTGGTCTAGTATCCGGAATTATTAATTTAGGTCCCAAAATTGCTAATGGATTTGCCCCGCCACTAATTGCTATATTAATCATTACCACTAGCTGGAGAGTAATGTTTATCATTTTAGGAGTGCTTGGGTTTGTGATTGCTTTTTTATGGATTAAAATTTACCAACCCAATTTTAGTAGCTGTATAAGTTACGACTTAACCAAGTATAATAAGAAAATTAAATTTAGCTTGTGGAAACTCATTAATCATAAAACTACCTGGTGGCTAAATTTAGGGAATTTGGGCAGTTCATATGTATTTTGGCTATACTTCACGTGGCTTCCCACTTATTTAATAGATAACCGTGGACTAAATTTGAAGGCAACTGGCGGTATTGCTGCACTGCCTTTCATTGCAGGAGCAATTGCTGTACCATTTGGCGGTTATCTCTCCGACATGCTTATTAAAAAATACAATGTTTCCACTATTCGCGCGCGCGTAATTCCCGCATCTCTGGGGTGCCTAATTGCGGGCATTAGCGTAATTCCCATTAATTATGTTAATAATCTTTCAATTGCTATAATATTATTTACCATTAGTACATTTGCTGTTTCTTTCCGGGTAGGAGTCCTATGGGCCTTAGCTAGTGAAATATCACCACCTACAACTGTCGGCACTTTGGGTGGAATTCAAAATGCCGCCAACTTTATTGGCGGAGCACTGGCTCCTACTATATCTGGTATAATTATTCAATATACAGCAAATTATAATATTGTCTTTGGTATTAGCGGACTTTTGGTAATTTTAGCAGCTATTTGTTATACTATGATTAAAAGCCCAATTTTGATTGAAGAGATAAGCAATTTAAAGTGAAGCGATTATATCATTCACGAGAATTTTTTACCAAAACTGTGCTCTACCTTAATCAATGGCATTAGGCATAAACTGGGTATCATCATAAACATAACTAAGATAAAATATTTATAAAAGCCTAACTGCTGCTGTAGAGCTCCACTAAACATTGAAGGCAGCATAACTGCAGCTACCATAATGCCGGCAATAAAAGCATAATGTGCCGTTTTATGGTTACTATCTTTTACCAAATAAAACGTAACCATATTATAGGCAGTTAATGAAAAAGTAATCGCAAAATACTCAATAATTTGCAGCAACAATACCAATACTTGACTCATTGGCTGACTATAGGCTAAAAATATATAAATCAGATGGGGTAAATTAACAAATAATAGCATTGGCAATAAACACCGTTTAAGTCCTAACCGATTAATACATAAGCCCCCAAGTATTCCCGCAATAATCACTGATAATATAATAAAGATATTACTAAACCCTAAATAGGTATTATCAAAACCTAAACCGCCATGAGATCGGCTATCTAAAATAAACAATGGTACAATTTTAATTACCATAGTTTCACCTAAACGGAAGGTCATTACAAAAAAAATAATAAGCCAAATTTGCTTTAAGCGAAAAAACTCAATAAATACCTCTTTCATTTCTCCAATGCCTTGACTTATATTCTTTTGGCTTAACGTTTCCCCGCGGGGCAAAGTATAATAGTGGTAAACTCCAATTACCAGCATTATTCCACCGGCAATTAACATAATACAAGTCCAGGTAAAAACCAGGTCATGATTGGTATATTTTAACAATATACCAGATAAGAGCACTAATAAGCCCCCAGCAAAAAATTTAGCGGTTTTATAAAATAAACTTATAATACCCACAAAAAATGATTGCTGCCCATCGTTGAGCTTCATCAAATAAAACCCATCAACAGCTATATCATGACTTGATGAGAAAAAAGCACATAACCAAAATACAGTTAGCGACAACTTAAAAAATAGCGGGGTATGCAAAGTAAGAGCTACCATAAAAACTCCCATAGCACCCAATATTTCCATAGTGTAAATCCACCAGCGTTTAGTTTTAAATAAATCAACAAACCATGCCCAAATGGGTTTAATTACCCATGGCAAATATAGCAAAGCAGTATAAAAAGTTATTTCCTTATTACTAAAACCAAAATTTTTATACATTATAGTCGATACCACTACTATAATAGCAAAGGGCAAACCTTCCATAAAATAAGTAGATGGAACCCATCGCCATGGCGAAATTACTCGTTGAACTTGGTGCATTTTCAACTCCTTATTTTTAAAGATATTGCCTAATGGCTGGTAAAATATACTCTAGTATATCCATAGTTTCACTATTATAATAAAAGTGTGATTGGCGCGAAATTATGGTTTGGTTTGAGGCATAACCTAAGCTCAGCAAATAGCTAACTATTTTTGGATTAGGAATATCTTTTAACAAAACATTTTTAATTAGCATGCCAGGTTGACGCTTAATGGCTGAATTTGATGAAAACAGTTTATTGCCGATAGAATTATTATGGGCATTAGCTAAGATTGATACAAAAGTTTCATTGCTGCTGTTTGTTTGGCTAATTGCTGCAACCACTGGCACATTATTGAGTTTTAATACACTAATTCTGACATAGTTGAAATTATCCATCCCACTACTTAATACCTGAACTGAAAAATTGCTATTTAACGCCTTGAGTGCTGTGGTCATTGAGTGGGGATTATGAACAATTTGATCCAGAGTTGGTTTGCTGGCAGAACAACCATTAATTAACAACAAGCATACTCCCCATATTTTTATGCGACACAGCAAGTGGCTGCGCAATGAGTTGCCTAGCAATGAGTTGCCCCGCAATAATTTGCTGCGCAAGGGGTTGCTGCGCAATAATTTGCTTATCCGCCACCTACTACTAATCCGCTATCAATTCTAATTGTTGGCTGTCCCACTCCCACTGGCACACTTTGTCCATTTTTGCCGCATACTCCAACTCCAGGATCTAAAATAGAATTATTTCCAACCATAGATACGTGTTTCAAGCATTCAGGACCATTACCAACTAATGCAAATCCTTTAACTGGATAAGCTAATTTTCCATGATTAATTACCCAGGCTACATTAGCATTAAATACAAATTGCCCGGATGTAATATCTACCTGCCCACCTTCAAAGTTCTCAGCATAAATTCCATGGTCAACTGAAGCAATAATTTCCTCATGCTCATGCTTGCCATTTTGCATATAAGTATTAGTCATGCGTGGCATTGGACTACAAGCAAATGATTCGCGCCGTCCATTACCGGTTGATTTAGTTCCCATTAAGCGAGAGTTTAATTCATCAAACATATAGCCGCAGAGTATCCCATTTTCAATCAATACAGTTTTTTGAGTAGGGTTTCCTTCATCATCAATTGTCAAAGAACCACGGCGGTTTGGTATACAGCCCTCATCAATTACGGTAACTTGGGAACTTGCCACTTGTTGACCAATGCGATTAGTAAAAGCTGAACTGCCACGGCGATTAAAATCCCCTTCTAATCCGTGCCCTACTGCTTCATGTAAAATAACTGCTGCCCAACCATTGCCTAACACAACTGGCATTTGACCAAATGGAGCTTCTACCGCATCAATTTTTAGAATTGCTTGAGCATAGGCACGTTCTACGTGCTGTTTAATCATTTCATTAGTTAAGACATTGGTAACTATATCACGTCCACCAAACCCACTTGAGCCTTTTTCAACTTTACCATTTTTATTTACAATGATAGTTATACTTAAATGAATAAGCGGACGAACATCGGACATTATATTTAAATTACTATTAATTATACAAATTTCATCATACTCAAATGAAATATTAGCGATCACATTAGTAACATACTGACACTCTCTACCTAATTGATCAATTTTACGCAGTAGCGCAGTTTTTTCTTCACTTGCCATGGTATAAATCGGATTATCACTCCCATATAAGGGAATTTGATTACTATATGGTGCCAATTCTGCAGGAGAAACTATTTGTGCAACTGGCTCTACAAAAATATTTTCTACTAAATTATTAATTACTTTGGAATTCAATAAATTGGTATAACTTAAAAAAGATTTATCATTACAAATAGCCCGGACTCCAACCCCATAATCAGCAGAAAAACTACCAGATTTAACAATTCCCTCATCAATGGCAAATGATTCTCCCATAGCATGTTGTAAGTAAATATCACAAAAATCAATACGCTTACTCATCAGTTTATTTACCATATCATGCAGAAATAATCCATCAAAATCATTAGCTAAAAGCAAATTTTGTTCAACCTGTTGTAATAACATATCTTTCCTTTATTTACTCTGTAAATTTAAACGATCAACTTTATAGGTCACATCATAAGCGCTGCGTAAGCTTCCTAGATAAGCCCCAAATACCGCCATAGAATCAGAATTTAATAGTTGTGATGCAACCTCTTCATTTTGTTTATTTAGTTTATTATCTATATGTTCACCAGTTATTTTATAAATTACAAAACTTCCATTCTCATCTATACTACTGGTGTAAGCTGGCAATTTGCTCAAATTAACTGCAAAAATCTGTTTAACTGTATTGGGTTGAACTTGCGGACTTTGCCCTAAAAGAGTAATACCTTGCGGATTGGTAAACGCCAAATTAATTTTACCATCAGATAAGTTTTGCAATATTTTTTTACCTTCTTCGCTTGCCATATTACGGGCACCCTGCTGTTTTAATTGTTGCACAATCTGATCTTTAACATCCAGTAATGGCTCTACTTTCGACTCTTTATGATCAGTTACCCGATATACAGCATAACTGCCATTTCCTAAATCCACTACTTCACTATTATGATGCTGCACAACTACCTCGGCGCTAAAAATTGCCTTCTGAACTTTAGGATCACCAAACTCTCCTGATATTCCACCTTTATCTACCCAAGTTTTACTGACCATTAAGTTTAATCCAAGCTGGTTAGCTGCTGCATCTAAACTATTGGGATGATTATAGGAAAGATCATTTAATTGATCCAAATCCTTTTGTAATAATGCAGCTGCTTTTTGTTTTTGCAATTGTGCTAGAGCAAGCTTGCGTACACTACTTATATCATTACCAGAAATGGAATTCACTTTTATAATATGGTAGCCATATTGAGTTTCAACCAGATTACTAATTTGTCCAGGTTTTAAATTAAATGCTGCATTTTCAAAAGGCTTAACCATTACTCCGCGACCAAAGCTTCCTAAATTACCCCCCTTATTTGCAGAACCTGGATCTTGTGAATATTGTTGTGCCAATTTGGCAAAGTTTGCCGGATTTTGACGCACCTGAATTAATATTTGTTCCGCACGAGCTTTAGTTGCAGCACGAGCTTTAGCATCAGCATTCTCTGGAAAAGCCAGCAATATATGAGAAGCATTTACTTCTTCATGTCCAGTCATTTTAGCTTTATGCCCATCAATATACCGTTTAATTTCTGCATCAGAAATTTTAACATTTTGTCCTATAGCGATTGGATCCAATACTAAATATTGTAATTTTACCCGTTCTGGAATAGTAAATTTAGCAATATTTTGGGTATAATAATCATTAATTTGTTTGTCATTGGGATTAATTTTACTATAAAACTGCATTGGATTTATTGTATAACTTGCCACACTACGTTCACGACTAATTAATTTAGCAAACTGTTTACTAAACAACGCCGAAGAAAAATATGAATTACGAAATAAATCAATAAACTCAGTAATTAGCACTTGCTGTCCCATGGTAGTTTGGAATTCTTCAGCACTAATTAATTTTTCACGCAGAAAACTCTGGTATTTAGTTAAATCAAATTGTCCAGCACTATTTTGAAAAATTGGCATTGCTGCAATTTGTTGCTGTAATTGCTCTTTAGTTGCAACCATATGGTAAGCTTCTATATTATTTAATAACAATTGGCGATTAATTAACCCCAGCATAACCTGCATTTTATCGGTATTTTGCGGGTTTTGACTAATAGCATTATCAATATCTTGTGGATAAACTTTCATGCTCCCAACTTTAGCAACATACCCATCATCACCCATATTACTTAAATAACCGCCAATACCCCATAACACAAAAGTTGCAGCTACAACAATCATAATTCCTTTTACAAACTTTTGATTTTTCTCAACAATATTAAACATATAAATAACCCTTATGAATAAACTATACTCATCGTCTTTGAATCCTGGACGTTGTCGAACTTTATAAAAAGCTCCTTATGTACTTTACGTACACTGCGTAGCCTTTTATTGCAGTTCTCCTAGCCCAGAATCCAAATACTTTGAGTATTAACATTTAGTCCAGCTCAATTACCGAACAGTATATACCATTTTCATTATGTACTTAACGATAATTATTTTACTACCAGCTTAAAATCAATAAATAATTTTGCCATATCAACTCCGGCTATTTCAATTCTCAACTCTTGACCAGCATGAAACTTCATCCCGGTTTTTTTACCGCTTAGAATTTGTTTTTTTTCATCAAAATTAAAATAATCATGCCCCAGTTCGGTAACATGGACTAAGCCATCTAACATTAAATCGGGTATATATACAAAAGCCCCAAAATTAACTATTGTAGTTATAATTCCATTATACTCTTTACCAATATGAGTTTTAGCATACTGACATTTATAGAAAGCATTAATCTTCCGTTCTAAATCTTCAGCTCTACGTTCAGCAAAAGAAGTTTGATTACCCATTGCTGCTAAATCGTGAATATATTCATACTCTTTATTGGCAATAATGCTTTTCGCAACACGATGAATGAGTAAATCAGGATAGCGCCTTATTGGTGAGGTAAAATGAACATAACGACTATAGCTTAACCCAAAATGCCCAATATTAGTTGGGCTGTATAGAGCTAACTGCATCGAACGTAGCACAGCTTGTTGGATTGCTGGAAACTGTGCATGATCATGCACTTGTTTTAACAAATTGGCATAATGCACTGGAGTTAATTCTTCATATTTAACATCAAACGCTACCGCAATTGAATTTAAAAATTGTTTGAGGGCAGCAAATTTTTCAATAGTAGGTTTACCGTGTACCCTAAATAATGCTGCTTGGTGATGTTTTATTATAAAATCAGCTACACAAACATTAGCTGCCAACATACATTCTTCAATAAGTTTATGCGACTCAAGTCTTATTCGGGGTTGTAATTCCTGCACCAAACCTTGTTCATCAAAAAGAAACATGGGTTCAATGGTATCAAAATCTATTGCTCCGCGTTGCTCACGACTATGTAATAAAGCCTGAAATACCAAATATAAGTTGGAAATACTATTAATTAATTCCGGTGGAATTAAACTATTTTCATCAATCCATTCTTGCACACGGGTATAACTAAGCCTTGCTGCAGAATGAATTACCCCATCAAATACCTTGTAATCGGTAATAGTACCATCTAATTCAATAACCATTTCACAGCACATCACCAAGCGATCAACATGCGGATTTAATGAACATAATCCATTCGATATTTTTTCTGGCAGCATTGGAATTACTTGCTTGGGAAAATATACCGAAGTACTTCGGGAATAAGCATCCTTATCCAAACTAGAATCAGGAGTTACATAATGAGCAACATCTGCAATTGCCACAAAAAGTTTATATTTGCCCTGTTCTAATTCACAATATACAGCATCATCAAAATCTTTGGCATCAGCGCCATCAATGGTTACAAAGGGTAATTGCCGTAAATCGGTACGACCGGATAAATGATTATAATCTACCTGGTCAGGTAGTTGATTAGCTTCGGTAATTGCATCTTTAGAAAAATCGACAGGCAACCCAGCTTCCAGAATTATCTGGGCAATATATGCATGATCTTCTCCAACTTTACCAATCGTATTGACAAGTTCCACTTCAAAATATGGTTGGGTCGACGTAGGATAAGTTTTAATAACACAATTAAATAATGCTTCGCGATCAATTTTTTGGATATGTGATTTTATAATCACTAAATAATTACCAAATTTAGGATTAGCCACTCTTAATAATAGCTGGTTTTTATATGGCTGAATAGTTCCCGAGAGATTATGAGTATTATGTTTAATAATTTTTTGCACCACGCCATATTTTTCGCCGAAACTTTCCGCATCTTCCGCAACAATAACTTCATCATTATCAAGAGCAAAGTTCTCAGCTGTTTCCAAAATAGCTATTTTGCAACCGCTCTCTTTATCAATAGCAATGCCACCCATGCCGTTTTTATGTTTTTTATAAATACAAGTATGTAATATTCCGGATTTTATTGGGGTCATAGTTTAATTTCTAAATTTATTATAAAGTGATTAAAAAAATTGGCAATCACGCTTAATTTGGCTCTCATACTCGGTATTATAAACAATTTTACTCTTTCCGTCCAATTTATTGTAACTACGCTATTATAGAATAGCGGCTCCTTCATTTTATTCACAATGAAGATCCTGGAAAACAATCATATTTTGAATTAGTCAGCCACCCAAAATATCCACTAAAAAAAGCGCTAAATTTATTACAATCATGGGCTCAATAATAAAAAATTTATTTAATCACTTTACGGAAGCAAAAGGCTCAACACATGAACGCAGCAGGTAAATCCAACACTAGCCCATCGACTTCATCGGCTAGATCAAATCAAACCCCATCGACTCCAACAGGAAATTCGCGAAATTCTTTTGCTCAATTCCATGTAGTTATAACATCAGCGGAACAAATTGGTCCATCCTCAAATCTACCATCAGTTTCTGCGGTAAGTGCAAATCATGTGCCCGAGAAAACTAAAATAGAGCTTGCCAATATATTGGAAACACATGGAAAATGTTGTAGTCAATACATTGAGTTAAGTGTGGAAGATAGTGATTTATTTAGTACCGCAACCAATCTTATTAAAAATGATTTACTTAAACGTACATATAATATCCCTAATAATAAATTAAGTTATCCACTACAAGAAAAAATTTTTAATTATAACTACCGTGGGCTACTCAATACTCCGGCAAAAACCCAAGCAATAGTAAGATTAATAAATTCTGAGGGGAAATTACACTATCTGCTATTAAAACAATGTGGTGCTACTATAGAAATACATACAGCACAACCTAATATACATGATTTTATTACCAAAGAGACTAGTTTGTTGATTAACGGCACTAATCCAACACCTCTCATCCCATTGCACATATTAACTCAATGGTTCCCTCATTATGCTCTGAGTGAAAACGAAACTGCTACGTTGGTGGCTAAAATAAATGAAATTGCGCGATCATGTCCTGAGTTTAGTAAGCTCCTCCCTCAAAATTCATCCAAATATCGTTTGCGTAATACAACAAATGAAATTATAACAACCGCATTAAAATGTATTAGTGCAGAAATAAAATTACCAATAAAACCTGAAGTCCGTTACGATTATACTAGCGAATCTGATTCAGATCAGGAACAAGAATATATTGAATCTGATTCATATGGGGAACCGGAGAGTAAAATTTTATCCAATACCACTACCAATAGAAAACGCCGTGCATCTGACACTCCTGGTATTCACCCCCATATGAAGAGGCAGCGTTCTATAACAGAAGAGAACTTCTATGATCAATGTAAAAGTTTATGTACCCATTTTCTCTCTGAAGACTCAAAAGTAGTAATACGATTACATTCTAAAACACCAAATAAGCCAGGAGAAGATACCTCCAAAATTGAGATATCCACTAAAAAAATAGCGTTAATGATCGTAAAAACCGTATTAAATAAATGGGAAAATGAATATACCAATGGCCTTAGTTATAGCATCTATTTTTCTCAGATAAAACAATTTTTTGAAATTTATACACCAAATAATACCCGTGCTCATTTGCAAGAAAAAGTCTGCAAAATATTTAATGATTTGTATAATACTTTCGAGTGCCCTTTAATTAAACTTGAAGAATGTAATTTATCTAATTTAAAGTTTAATCACATTCAAGAAAATATAATCACTCGTATTCCTAATGATAGCAGCTGGTCAACATTGCAAATAGGTCAGAGCGACCTCAAAAATATATTTCAAGGCAAGCAGCAAATCATCTTAAAAATAGCGGAGCCTGAAGCAGAAATATTTATGTATATAAATAAAGATGGTGATATAAAATGCCGTAAAATAAATTATGAACTTGTCCGCCCAACAGTTCCTGAAGATAAATTATACATATTTAAAATATATAAAAAGATTTTAGGGAATTTTGCTGACCCAGTTAGTAAAGAGATATTTAATGAATTAAAAATAAGATTTTTAGAACTATACACTACTATTTTACCCCATCTCAACCGCATAGATAAAAAGCAGCTTGAAACGGATTATAAAATTATGGTAAATATGCATACCACTCTTAAAACCGAGATTGATTTTAAGCAAATATCAGAGTCTTTAATTAAAATTAACCAATTATTTAAGCCTTATTTAACAGATAACTCCAATAATGATCACCTTATAACACCATTTAACACAATAAGAGTACCTAAAGAGTGGCTCAATCATCCGGAGCAATTAACGGCTTTGGATGATATTATCTCAAAAGACCCTACCACATTGATTCCTACTAAGGAGACTTTAGCAATCATAAATATACTCGGCAAACATTGTACGCATGAATTTTTAGCTGATACAATTAAACCAGAAAAATTAAGGGCTTTAATGCAAAATATATCTTGGAAAGATCCAAGTATATCTAAAAACTATTTAAGCTACATATTAGGTTTATTAGATGCGTACCACTCAAATATGGTAAAAAATTATGGCGAACAAACCCTCAGCGAAATTGAGAAATTACTTCAACCATATGTAAATGCCATCGAAACTTTAATTGAAATTCTGGTTAGTTTTGATACCACCCCAAAATTAATTACCACATCAAATAATACTCCGGAGATGAGCAACGTTATATTATATAGCGGTATTTTTTACACTTTTCAAGAAATAACCGAAATTGAGTTTAATAAAATAGATTTTTCTAAGGTTGCAACCCATCCAAACATAATTTATGTAGTACCCACTCCTAAATATTACACAATAAATAGCCAGATGAAAATAACGCAAATGTTCTTTCACCCCAGCCAACCTATAAATCCTGTACCGAACAATCCATCTAATTCAAATGCTATATCCTCTGCAAATATACAGGATAGACCAAATAGTAACGTAAACCGCCTCACAGAAAATGAATGGAATAAGAAAAAAAACGATAATACACTAACGCCAGGACGTTATATAATCTACGGTCCACGTTCATATTATCATATGCCATCAGGTGAAGCTCTATTAAAAATAATACCAATAGAAGAACAACAACAATCCCTCAATCAATTACATAATAAAGAAGTTCTGTATAACAAAATGGGTGATTTATTTAGTAACTGGAAGCCAAAGGAACCTACTTTCCAACTTAAACGAGATAATGAATTTAAAACTTTAACACTTAAGCAAAGCCTCTCGGATCAGGACATTGAATTACTAAGTGCGGCTATAAGCACCAATGGCGCCTCTAAAGAAGTTTTAAATATTTTTGAAAATTACTCCTCTCCTAGATTACATACGTATTTAACTAAAATTTTAGATATTTCATCAGATATTCAAGCTAATAGATTAAAAACCACATCATTTACCATATTATTTATATTATTACTTGATAACTTGAATAAAAACAAAGAGTTTCATAACTCCTACAAGCTATACATCTACTTAGAACACTTATTTCTTGGTACAGGCATCCTTTCTTTCACCAACCATAAGATAATACTAGATATTATAACTGAATTATTGTTGAGTATTACGAGCAGCTTACACTTAACTAAATTATTAGACCATGATTCTAGTGGGCTAATAAGACTAGAGACACTGAATAAATTAAAGACATATTATACAACCAAAATTAAGGATAAAATCCGTTTGGATAAATATATAAAATTATTAGAAATAGTAGATGAGAAATTAATAGGTCGCGCACCTTTAAGACTTACACACTTTTCACCTGAAAATACGACGCAGGAAGAGGCGCCAATGCCTCTTGAAGATGGGCATATAGTTATTCCACCAGATACTCCTATGGATGTGGACATGACAGAAACTCCTCTAGTTACCTTTGATCATATAATTATGGCTGATAACTCTATTGACCTGCAGCTAGCGGAAAACGAGATACGGAAAAACAGTCAAGATCTGCGAATATTAGCCAGAATGAAACTTTTTTTTAAAGATAGAATCATTATTGAGCCTGCGCACAGTGAAAAAATAGATAATCTAATAGGCCTTATTGAGAGTTTCGAAATCTGGTTAAAGGCCATCCCCCACGATAGTTTAAATGCAACTCCAACTCAGAAAATACGAAACCGTGTCCCCAATGTTTCTGTTATACCTAACTAGCTCTTCTAGCCGACTTTCTGATGTCGGCTCTGGCGTAATAGCGCTAAAAACCCAGAGTTATAACAATCGAGGGTATTTTTAATTAGCATTGCAATAGTCATAGGTCCAACCCCACCTGGAACTGGGGTTATATGGCTTACTTTATCTATTACATCATCAAAATCTACATCGCCACATAATTTACCATTAGTAAGACGGTTAATTCCCACATCAATTACAATGGCACCAGCTTTTACCCATTCATGTTTAATTAACTTCGGCTTACCAACTGCAATAATTAAAATATCAGCAATTTGCGTAATTTTAGGCAGATCATGCGTTTTGCTGTTGCAAATAGTTACAGTAGCTCCACGATTTAATAATTCTAACGCCATAGGACGCCCAACAATATTAGAAGATCCTACCACCACAGCATGCTTACCTGAATAGGTCACTTCCAAACTATCTAACATATGCATAATACCATGCGGGGTACATGGACAAATCTTGGGACTATTTAGCGCCAATGAACCCATATTATAGCGGTGAAATCCGTCAACATCTTTAGCTGGAGCAATTGTATTGATAACTAAACTGCTATTTAAATGAGCTGGTAGTGGTAACTGTACTAAAATTGCATCTACATTTGAATCGTGATTAAGTTTCTCAATCAAACTAAGCAATTCAAGTTCAGTAGTATTTTCTGGTAATAAAAACTCACTGGAAGTAATACCAACTTTGGCACAAGCATTTTTTTTATTTTTTACATATACTTGTGAAGCTGGATTATTGCCTACTAATATAACTGCAATTGCGGGTTTACGATTACAAATTATCCGCGTTACTTGATTAGTTATATCGGCTAAAATTGAAGTAGCTAATACTGTGCCGTTTAATATTTTTGGATTCGTCATTTAATCACCACCTTAGCAAATTTACGTTTACCTACTTGTACAATGTATTCATCATTCTTATTTAACAATAATCCTTTATCACTTACTTTATTTCCATTAATTTTAACCGCACCTTGCTCTATCATTCGCATACCTTCTGAAGTAGAAGCAACTAAATTAGTTTGCTTTAATAATAAAACTAAACTCATGGTATTATCTGCAGTAACCACGTCCACTAGCGGAAGTTCTGCCGGAATTTCATTCCGTTTGAACCGGGTTTCAAAATCTTGCAACGCATTTTGTGCTTCATCCGCAGAATAATAACGCGTTATAATTTCAAGTGCCAGCATAACTTTAATATCGCGAGGATTCATTAGCACATCCTGCTGTAATTTGGCTATTTCGCGGGGAGTTTTTAAAGATAATAAATCATAGTAACGCCACATTAATTCATCACTAATGCTCATTAATTTACCAAAAATCTCATGTGGATGCTCGGTAACTCCAATATAATTGCCCAGCGACTTTGACATTTTATTTACGCCATCGAGCCCTTCCAAAAGCGGCATCATTATTACCACCTGCTGCGACTGATTATAATGCTTCTGCAACTCACGCCCCATTAATAAATTAAATCGCTGATCAGTACCGCCTAATTCAATATCACTATTCATAGCTACTGAATCATAACCTTGAAGTAATGGATATAAGAATTCGTGTATCGCTATTGCACGCTGTTCGTTAAACCGCTTAGAAAAATCATCACGCTCAAGCATTCGTGCAACAGTTTGGCTGCTTGCTAACTTTAACATGCCAGCAGCACCTAATTCATTTAGCCACTGCGAATTAAAGCAAATCCTAGTTTTTTGGGCATCTAAAATTTTAAATACTTGTTTTGCATAAGTTTGTGCATTTTGTGCAATTTGATCCGCATTAAGCGGTGGACGCGTAGCATTTTTACCACTTGGATCACCGATTAAACCAGTAAAATCTCCAATTAAAAATGAAATTTCATGCCCTAAATCTTGTAATTGGCGCATTTTGGTTAATAATACCGTATGCCCTAAATGTAAATCCGGTGCGGTGGGATCAAAACCAGCTTTAATTCTCAAAGGTCGATTTTGCTGTAACTTATCTTTTAATTCCGACAGCGGAAGAATCTCTGCGACCCCTTTATTTATAATAGCTAATTGCGTATCAATATCTACCATTTGTTATTCTTTTAAAAGACTATACTATTTTAACACTACAGATGATGAGCTGCTCTAAGAATGAGCTTTTATTTGCATAAAATTAGCATAAGCTAATACTATTCCAGTTGCGACAGCGACATTTAGTGATTGAGTATTACCCAGCAGCGGAATAGTTACCACATAATCACAATGCTCCTGCACTAACCTGCGCATTCCACTGCCTTCATTCCCCATTACCCAAGCAAGCTTACCATCAAACTTAAATTCGAACAAATTTATGGCATCTTTTGCCAAACCAGTTCCGGCAATCCAAAAACCATGATCTTTCAATTCTTCCATTGCTTGAGCTAAATTATTAACTGTAATTATAGCAAGATTATTAATGGCTCCGCTGGATACTTTAGCTACAATAGCATTATTAATATTCGCTGAATTGTTTTTAGGCAATATAATAGCATCAACCCCAAAACATTCAGCCGTACGAATTATAGCACCTAAATTT
>JAGOUD010000181.1 GCA_018061465.1 Burkholderiales bacterium | reverse complement strand
GAATATATATGGTAGTGGAGTTTTAGAAGTATTACCTGACGGCTTTGGTTTTTTGCGTTCTCCGGATACTTCTTATTTAGCTAGTCATGATGATATTTATGTGAGTCCAAGCCAGATTCGACGGTTTAATCTACAAACTGGGGATACGGTGGATGGGGAAATTAGAATGCCCAAGGAAAGCGAAAAATATTTTGCTCTTGTTCGGGTAGATAAAATTAATGATAATGAACCAGAAACTAACAAGCATAAAATTCTATTTGAAAATTTAACCCCGCTATTTCCCGACCAACAGTTACACTTAGAGCGTGATATCAAAGGTGAAGAATCTTTAACTGGGCGAATTATTGATTTAGTAGCGCCCATTGGTAAAGGTCAGCGTGGGCTAATTGTAGCACCGCCTAAAACTGGTAAAACGGTTATGTTGCAACAAATTGCGCATTCCATTACGGCAAATCATCCTGAAGCTGAACTAATTGTATTGTTAATTGATGAACGCCCCGAAGAAGTAACTGAAATGCAGCGTTCAGTAAAAGGTGAAGTCGTAGCTTCAACGTTTGATGAACCAGCTTCACGTCATGTTCAAGTTGCTGAAATGGTTATTGAAAAAGCTAAACGGCTGGTTGAGCATAAACGTGATGTGATAATTTTATTAGATTCAATAACCAGGTTGGCTCGTGCTTATAATACGGTATCACCAACGTCAGGTAAAGTGTTATCTGGTGGGGTAGATGCTAATGCATTACATCGACCAAAGCGTTTTTTTGGGGCTGCAAGAAATATTGAAGAAGGTGGTTCACTAACTATTATTGCAACAGCTCTTATCGAAACTGGATCGCGTATGGATGATGTAATATTTGAAGAATTTAAAGGTACTGGTAATATGGAACTTCATCTAGAGAGGGAAATCTCTCAACGGCGAATTTATCCGGCAATTAATGTGTTATTATCTGGAACCAGACGTGAAGAGTTGCTGCTGTCTAAAGATCAACTTCAGAAAATATGGATCTTACGTAAAATTATGGCTACTATGCAAGTGGTTGAAGCAATTGAATTTGTTTCTGATAAATTAAAAGAAACTAAGAATAATGCCGAATTTTTTGATGCAATGCGTCGCTAAGAATAATTGTGCGCAGCATAAAATATGGCTTGTTAAGTGTTTGTGCTGCTTATGTGTTTGCTGATGGCGTGGAAAATGTAGCGCCGCCACCGAGTCAGGTTAATTGGTTTACAGTTCCCTCAGTAGTAACTAGTACAGCAGTTCCCCTACCATCCAGTAAGGCTGTGCCAACTCAAGTTGGTGATAGTTATTTTAGACAGACTGTGCTTCCCGAGTCTTCTGCTCTTATTCCAGTTAAATTAGAAGAAATACAAGTGGGGAGCAGCTTTTTTGAATCTGCTAACGCAGAAACTGTGTCCATCCGCCAGGTGGGTATTGCTTATGAAGATCGAGTAAATTTATCAGATTTTTATCTTTATTTTAATCAGCTATTAGATAATAACCTATTCTATGAGGTTAGGGGATATATGGCTTATCCATATCAGACGACTAATTCTGGATTTCCTCAAATACCCGCGAGTAATGAGCCTAATCCATTAGGTTATGGTACCATGGGTATGTTAGGATATGTGATTTTTTTAAATAGCAATGTTTCATTGATGCCATTTTTGCGTGTTACGTATTTTGATAATTTTTATTTAGCTTATTCCAATAGTGATGGCAGTTCTATTGATACCAGTCAATATATTGGACAAATTGGAGCACGGATATCAGTAAAGGTTAATAACGCTTTTGCACTTTATGCTAGTTACTCTGGTGGTTATCAAATTGTTTATTTATCTGGTAGCGGAATTTATGCTGCAAGTGATGATCCCCAAGTTGCAGGCTTGGCCTCAACTATGGAAATAGGTATGCCCTATAAAATGACTCAATCGTGGAGTATAATTCCATCATTCATGTATAATGTAACGGCAAATAATCCGAATCATGCCGCTTCAATTGCTCCGTATAACAGTATTACCAATACGCTCACTAATGTAGCGTTTTCCTTAAAATTAAGTTACGATTTTTAATTAACGTAGTTTTAAGAGTCTTAAGGTTGATTTAAAAATTCATTAATCATACGACTAGCAATGCTATAGTTAGTGGAAGGTAAACCTGGTATTTCATCGGCTCCATAGAATCCAGCCGCTTCAATTTCAACCTTATCCGGAATGACTTCACCAGATTTATGTGTGGCAGTAAATCCAATCATTAATGAATTATTCGGATATGCCCAGGGTTGAGAGCCCCAGTATTTAATATTGTCTATCTCAATACCAATTTCTTCTTTCACTTCGCGCCTGACACCTTCTTCTAAGGATTCACCAATTTCAATAAAACCAGCAATTAATCCCCACGCTTTGGGCGGAAAATTAATGCCGCGTGCCATTAGAATTTTACTCCCTTTATGAATACGTACAATGATGCATGGTGCAATATGCGGATAATTTTCAGTGTTGCAAACATTGCAAAAAACAAATTTATTGGTTTTCCGGCGTACGGTTAATGCCCCACATCTACCACAATAACTATGAGTAGTATAATAGTCATTTAATTGATGGTAGTATACGATTTGCTTAATTAGTTCATGATCGAAATGATTTAATGCTTGACGAATGCTTAAAAATTGTAAAGTACCTAAATGCTCATCCAATACTGTTTCATGAGCTATAGTTGCTACATAATGCTGGGATGAAACGTGAACAGGAATTAAATGTTGCTTAAATTTTGCTACATCAGCCGTATGCGGTAGCATCACATTATGTTCATCAGTAATTTTAGTTAAAATATTATGCTGATAAATAATAATATTAATCATAGTTGGTCTAACTTAAAAAATTGCTATACTCTGTGTCTTTGAACTCTGGATGTCAAACTTGATAAAAGATTCCTAATGTACTTTTAAGTACATGGCAGCCGCGTCCCAGTCGTCTTTTATTGTGGTTCTCCTAGTCCAGAATCATTCTCTTAATAGTTCATTAATAGATACTTTTGCTCGGGTTTGGGAGTCAACTTTTTTAATAATAATAGCGGCATATATTGAGTGTGTTTTATCTTCACTTGGCAAATTACCCGGAATTACCACTGAATATGGTGGAATATAACCATAACTTATGGTTTTAGTGGTGCGGTCATAAATTTTAGTTGACTTACCAATATATACCCCCATACTTAAAATTGAACCATGCCCGATAATTACACCTTCGACTACTTCGCTTCTGGCGCCAATAAAACATTCATCCTCAATAATAGTTGGGTTATTTTGTAAGGGCTCAAGTACTCCCCCAATTCCTACCCCACCAGAAATATGCACATTATTACCAATTTGTGCGCAAGAACCAACAGTTGCCCATGTATCAATCATACTGCCTGAACCAATATAGGCGCCAATATTGACATAGCTTGGCATGATTACAGTATTTTTAGCAATATACGCACCTTTTCTGACGATAGCGCCAGGTACTATGCGAAATGCTTCACGGGTAAACATTTCTGGAGTATAATCAGTAAATTTTAAATTTATTTTATCATAAAACTTGGTCCATGAAGCATCCGTTACTTGATTTTGATTCAGTTTAAATGAGAGTAAAATGGCTTTTTTTATCCAATCATGAGTGATCCAGTTGCCACCAATATTTTCTGCTACGCGTACACCACCGCAATCAAGAGTATTAATTACTAAATTTACGTTTTTTTTTAAATCAATATCAGTTGATTTTATTTCATTAATTTTATTATATGCAGTTTCAATAATTTGACGAACATTATCCATGTAAATACCTTTACTTATGATATTATTGGGCGATTGTAGCATATTTTATGTATAGCGTATAACTTTATTTTATTGTGATATCTTCCTCCAAGTTTTCCAATGCTGTGAACATAATCTATCTAATATAGTTGTGGTATAATACTTCAAATAAACCATTAAAACGTTT
>JAGOUD010000180.1 GCA_018061465.1 Burkholderiales bacterium | reverse complement strand
GTTCAACAGGACAATTACGCACTATTTCATTCTGATTCATAGATACACCACCACTAAATAAAGTGGCAGGCAGGGAATGGCACCAACTAGGCATGACTGTCTTAAAATCACGCACCGGTCTGCCTGTAGCAAAAATTACTTCATGTCCCGCACCTATAATTTGTTTAAGCACATTTTCATTTTCAGCTACTAAATACTGGTTATTAAAAACTATTGTCCCATCTAAATCAAAAATAAAGCATTTTCGAGTTCCTGGAGAAATAATAAATTTTTCTAAAATATTATTTATTAGTTTGTTTGTCATTCTTATCCAATTCACGTAAAAATTTAAGCCGCTCAATTATTTTATTTTCTAAGCCTTGAGTACTAGGGGTATAAAATTGCTGGCGCGGCATATTATCAGGTAGGTAACTCTCATTTGGAACATAATGATAGGGATAATTATGGGCATAATGATATTCCCGCCCATAACCTAGATCCTGCATTAATTTGGTCGGCGCATTTCTTAAGTGGAGGGGTACTTCATGTGAATTATTGTGCTCCACGAAATTCTTAACCTGCTTAAATGCACTATCAGTGCTGTTACTTTTGGTAGTAACTGCCATATAAATTATTGCACTGGCTAATGCTAATTCCCCTTCAGGTGATCCTAAGCGTTCATAGGTAGATAACGCGTTTAATGCTACAGTTTGAGCATTAATATCACTAAGACCAATATCTTCCCATGCCATTCTCACTAAACGCCGCCCTATGTATAATGGATCAGCTCCCCCATTTAACATTCGACTAAACCAATATAGTGCTGCATCAGGGTCAGAACCACGTACAGCCTTATGTAGAGCTGATATTTGATTATAAAACTCTTCCCCGCCTTTATCAAAGCGCTTTAAAGAGTTAGGTAAAATTTGCTGTAATATAGCTTGGGTAACTAAATTTATATTAGCGTTAGCTAACATCTCTATAATATTAAATAGCCGTCTAGCATCACCATCCGCTAAATTGATTATCCACTCACGAGCATCTGCAGTTAATTCAAATTTGCTATTTAAATTAGTTAATCCTCTATCTAATAACTGCTCTAAATCCGAGTTTTGGAGCGGCTTTAGTATATATACTTGCATTCTAGATAAAAGTGCATTATTTAGTTCAAAGGATGGGTTTTCAGTAGTTGCACCAATTAAAATAATTTTGCCCTCTTCAAGATGATGTAAAAACGCGTCCTGTTGCGCTTTATTAAATCGATGTATTTCATCAATAAATAAAACTGTTTGTCGGGCAAAAATTCCGCAACTATTAATACTAGCAGTCTCTAATGCCTGTTTTATTTCTTTTATACCGCTAAATACTGCGGACAGCTTAATTATTTCGCAGTCCCAGGTTTTAGCCAACACCAAAGCTAACGTGGTTTTTCCAACTCCTGGAGGTCCCCATAGAATAAGCGATTGAGGTTTGTTAAGACTTGAGAGCGGTTTACCACTACCAATTAAATGCTCTTGACCAACCACTTCATTTAAAACTGTTGGGCGTAATAATTCAGCTAAAGGTTGATACATAAGTTAACTTCCTAATGGTGGATCGCTGGCTCTTAATTTGCGATAAAGGTTCATCGCATATCTATCGGATTGGCTGGCAATATAATCGGTAATTAACATGATTTGCTGTTCTAGATTTGTATACACTCTAAACCGCTCGGGCAATAATTGCAGAAGTTTAACGCTTCGTTTTAAAAATGGATTATGGCTATTTAGCGCTGCGCCAATAAATTGTTCAAGTAAATATCCTAGAACTTCATATCCAGACAATTCCATTTCTAAAACTGGTGGATGCAAATAAGCATTATTTTTTACTAAATTACCAATAGCAAACAAAGCCTGGCTCACTTCCGAATGACTCATTAATAACATGTCCATTAAACCAGATAATTTACCATTAACAATCAAAGATGTGTAGTGGCCATTAATAATTTCAGGATAATGAAGAATGAATTGCTGTACTATTTCACCAATTAAAATATTTAAAGCATAAGAACGTAATCGGGCAAATTTATCCTCAACCACTAATTTACTAATACTTTCTCGTACTAAGCTAAGATTTTTATTTTTTTTACTCTCAATTATTTGTAACAATAAAGTTTCTGCCTCAGAATACTTAATCAATCCTAATTTATGGGCATCTTCTAAATCAAGTAGGCGATAACATATATCATCTGCGGCCTCTACTAAAAAAGCTAATGGATGACGACAATAATTAATTTTTTTATGTTTAACCAATCCACAACTTAAGGCTATTTTTTCAAATAATTCTAATTCTGATATAAAAACGCTATGTTTTTTTCCATAAATTCCAGCGTCATTATATACGGTTGGATATTTAATCACTGAAGCTATTGTAGCAAATGTTAAATTCAAATCATTAGCCACATTAATAAATCGTAAAGCCTGAGCATTACCATCAAAATGGCATAATTGATCTATTATCCTATTACTTAAATGTGGTTTTAATAATTTTGCATTATGCAAAAAGAACGCAGATATAGCTTCTTCCCCCGCATGTCCAAATGGAGGGTTGCCAATATCATGGAGTAAGCATGCTGCCCCAACTATAGTGGTAACCGCAGCTGCAAAATTATGGGGTAAATCACTGGATAATTGTTTTTCTATAATATGTTTAGCTACTAAATTGCCTAATGATTGACCAACTGATGCCACTTCCAGACTATGGGTTAAGCGACTATGAATAAAGTCACTCTGCGTTATCGGAAATAATTGGGTTTTATTTTGTAACTGTCGGAAAAACGGAGAAAAAATAATCTTATTATGATCACGCTCAAACTCACTGCGATCATTATTATCATTAACTCGTATTGATGAAGAATAAATCTTCTCTGTAGTCATTAACTTATACCAATTCATCTTTTGCATATTTTCATCATCTTTGCTGGCTAAATTTTTATTTATTTCTCTAACAATATTATATCATACCCATGTGTATCCGTTATTTTAGCTCAGAACTTTCTGCCCGTTCAATTATTAGTAGGATATAATCATGCTTTAAAAAATAATAAGGCAGCATATGATTAATCCAAATAATAAATATTTAAATCATCTAGGGCTAATGGCCTATATAGCTACTATCGTATTGACAACTATATTGTTTATATATTCACTATTTATGGGTGGCATAACCATTGACGAAAGTACCGCACCCCGCATGGTTGCAATGCATTTAGCTGTAGCTGCAAATAATATAACGCTTGAACAAGTGCCTAATGATTTTATTTATTATGGAATTGTTAATATTATACCTGGATATTTAATTAGTTCGTTATTAGCTCACTATTATATAAATACACATAGTATAATGCTGCCTAATAACATGTCAGAATCTATGATTAACATCACTTTTGGTAATTATTATATCTGTTCCCACATCAGCATTTTTCTAATGGGATTATTAACCAGCTATTTAGTCTATAAAATTCTCAAACTATGTAAAATCAACTCTAATATTGCCTACTTATCTTCAGCATTATTACTCCTATACCCATCTTGGCTGGGACATAGCTTTTTTAATTTTAAAGATATACCCACCGCATTCTTTTATACTTTGTATAGTTATTATATATGTACAACGATTAATGCAATGCATTCAAGCAGCCGCAAAATCCCCTATATTAAATTAATTATTAGCGGAGCACTTTTTGCTGCAATAAAATTAGCCCTATTTCCACTGGTTATAATCTATACTTGCATAATAGTAATTTCAACAAAAATAATTAGTAGCGCATCTTCACGAATTCACATTGATACGCCAAACAAAACAAAGCTTAAGAATATCGCTAAAAAAAGCAAACCAATGAAAAATAAATTAAACCCATTAGCTTTCCAAAATCAAGCGCCAATTAATCTAAACCACTCTTCATCTAAATTTGCTTTTAACCGATTATTATCGGTGTACCATATTAAATTTATCAGCGTTATACTT
>JAGOUD010000179.1 GCA_018061465.1 Burkholderiales bacterium | reverse complement strand
CTTTACTATAGTGTGGTAAAATAACGAATTAATATGAAAACAGACAATAAAATTGAGAAAATCACGCGAAATTATCTCAAGCCATCGCCGATATTTGATACTGAGGAAGACCGAAGTTATTTAATCACGTATTAGATTTAAATTTTATACAATATACTATCCCAGATAAACCAAAAATCAAAAATATGAAATTACCGAACTAGGCAAAAACGGTATAAAATTAAAGATATAAATAAGAATTTGCTGAGAAAGTGTATAACAAGTAGGGCTACCAGCTAATATTTTTAATGTTTAGTTTTTTGAGGAGTTATAGAATGTATGTTTATACTGTTAAATTAATTTTAAATCCGTTAGCGCATGAAGATATGGTTAAATATTTATATAATATACATTTACCGGATGTGGTAAATACTGGATGTTTTCTTAGCTTTACTTTAGAAGTAGATACTACAAATAATGAAGTTATTGCTCGTTATCAATGTGTCAGCACGGAGCAATTTCAAAATTACCTTAATAAATTTGCCAATAATCTACGTCAGGAAGTAATAGATAAATTCCCAAATGGTATAGTATCTGCTACTCGCAATTTTTGTAAAGTGATTAGCCAATAAAAAATATCAAAAGGAAATCTAAATTATGCAAATAGCAACCTGGAATGTTAATTCATTAAAAGTACGCTTACCCCAGGTAATTGAGTGGCTAAAAACCAGCAATTGCGATATATTGGCATTACAGGAAATTAAACAGGATAATGAAAATTTCCCCTTAGCCACTTTTAATGATCTTGGGTATTATTGTGCGTTTAATGGGCAGAAAACATATAATGGAGTAGCTATAATTTCAAAATACCCCATTGATGCTATAGTATATGATATACCAGGTTATGATGATATTCAAAAACGGGTAATTAGTGGTACAATTTGCGGCATTCGCATTATGTGCGCTTATGTGGTAAATGGTGAAAGCGTTGGCAGTGAAAAATATAACTATAAATTAACTTGGCTTAAAGAACTCCACAATTATGTGGCAACTGGACTGGCTCGTTATCCCCATTTCATATTATTGGGAGATTTTAATATTGCGCCACAGGATATTGATGTCTATGATCCATTAGCTTTTGCCGGAAGTATTCTTTGCTCAGATCCGGAACGACAATCTTGGGGGCAATTATTGCAATTAGGGTTATACGATAGTTTTAGATTATTTAATCAGGAACCATTACAGTATAGTTGGTGGGATTACCGTAATTTTGCATTTAAACGTAAACTAGGATTGAGGATTGATCATATTTTAATTAGTAATAGTCTTAAAAGCCAGGTGGTTGGTTGTGCTATTGATATATTACCGCGTAAAAATGAACGCCCATCTGATCATACACCAGTTATACTAACGCTATCTGATAAATATTAAAGTGCTCATGTACAATTGCTTTTTATTTTAAAATAAAATAATAAGAGGGTTATAATACAATTGGATTGTGTTATTAAATGTTATATTACACATAAAACATTTTAACCGGTTCTATAGAAATAGACGTGCGGAGGAGCTTCAAGAAACCAAAAAAGGAATAAGACTACAGCCATAATTCATCTATAATCTCTAATTTGTATAAGCCTGTCCGTTATATAAAGATGTATAACCTACATTAAGAAGTTTTAATCTGATTTTTATTCCTACACAATTTGAACCCAATCAATAAGTAGCGTAAAAATTTTTAGGAGTATAGATAATTATGTTACCCCCTAATAGTACTGCCATCATTAATGCGCATAAAACTTGGCTTAATTTAAGCCATAATGATAAATCTTCAAAACAAGAAATAAAAACGCAACTAAATAATTTATTAAAATACTATAACCAGAATTCGAGTGTAGTCGAAAACCTCACGTCATTCCTTAGTCAAGTATTATCGTTAATCCAAAAATATGACTGGTTAAAGCCATTATTTCCCCCTGCTATTAGTGAGTTAACTCAAGAAAAAATTCCAAGCCTTGATTATAAAAATAAAATTAGTTTAGCCCGCGACTGTTATGAAAGTATAAAATCCATAATCTTAACTAAACTTAATGCGAAAACATCGGAAACTCCTAGATACGATTATTTTGAAGTAAGTACCAACCCTGAGGAAACTAATATAGTACAAACTAAGGATTTACTACAAAAATATAATATGTCCAATCATCTTAGAAGTCGTCTCAACTTATACAAGAATACTAGTTTTTCCTATATAACCGTTAAACTTTTAAAACATATGGATCTATTTATGGGGTGCATTACCTATTTAGAGTTACCGCCAGACGTAGAAAGTCCTGAACTAAGAGGCCTTAGAAATATTATTATTGAAAATCTTAGTAAGAATACTACCGAACAGTTGGGCAATACCACTATTACCCCGCCTGTTATAGAAACTAGGCTTAATATGCGCTCATTAAGTAACAACAGCCCGTATCTTATAGTTAGGTTACCTGGTGATATACCCACACTTCCCACAAAACCTAGTCATGTATTGTTACATATACAACCTAATCGTGCACTACTTAGCAAGGTGGTCACTATTTATTCGATTAAGCCCAATGAGGCTAGAAATCAGGGCACTATATATCCATGCATCTTATTAGTCTTTATTTTATTAGCGCATACGTTATTAACCTATACCTTTGAAGGTGGTATAAACTCACAATTTCTTACCCCTGAAAAGATAGAGGCTTTATTAGCTGCAATTATATTGCCATTAATTTTTAACAAACCTTTGCAGCGGCCCTTTATTCCAATCCAACAATTGGAGGGATTATTTATAGATTTTAAGTCAGAGCAACAGAGTGCTAAATCTAAAGAGGCGTTGATAACTATATTTTTTAATTTATATAGTTCCAGTCCCAAATTAATTGAGGGTGCCCCAGAATTGTGGGTAGAGATTATTCCTCAAATAAAAGCGGATCTTAATTGTTTAACTACGCTATTATTGGGATATGGAGGTGCTAGTATAGAAAGTAATGTAGACACTTTTATAGGGAAGATTTTTGATAAAACAACCGGTATATTAAATCACACCCGGCAAAATTTTCCTTCCAGTAATCATGGCTGTTTTTTTATTATTCAGTGTTTCCACCATTTATATGGAGAATTTTTTCAACACAAAAAACTGGCTATACCACATAGAATAATAAATAATATACTTGAGGCGCTGTTAAATCAGCTGGCTAACCCGAATAATCAGCATAATAAAAAACTCTTGGGTGAAATGGTTATTGATTTTGCTAATACAATTGTATCCACCTACCAGATTGAACTAGATTTAGAGGGGAAACAGCATATAAAGAGATTATCCGAACATTTTTGGAGCGTTCCTATAGAAAATAGTGAGTGTAATGATAATCTAGAAAATTTGATTCAACTAATAAACACACCGCTTAAGAAATACGCAGGCAACCACACGTTAATAGAAATATTAACAAAAATGAGTAAGAGTACTCATCTAAAGATAAGTAATATAGTTGACGAAGCCGATCCTACTGTATCAGAAAGTATTTATACGTCAATTGCACCACTTAGTGCGATTTGCTATCCGCAGCAAATTTTTTCTCTTATAAAAATAGTCTGTAATAATTGTCAAGATCTCTTGCTAAAGAATAATATTGGAGAGGGTACTCCTATAATATTAGCTCATTGGTTAGACATTTGTAATTTAATAAAATTAATTATTTCCTATAAAGAAATATTACCTGGAGTGCGTAAGGAGTTAGCGGGAAAATGGCTCACTAAGATAAATGAGTTATTAAAAGATCAAATTCACCAGAGAGCCAGTGTGGACGTATTAGTGGTAGCTATAAAAACGTTGCAGATATTTGATAACCTTATTATCCCACCTGAAGAAATGGGTGAGGATTTAGAAAGTCAAAGTGAACTTATTAAACATAATAAAAATATTCACGAATGCAAAGGTGAACTTATTGAAACATTAATGGCAACCAAATTCATTGCTGTAATAGACAGTATTTGTAAGAAAATTAATACTCATGTTGAC
>JAGOUD010000178.1 GCA_018061465.1 Burkholderiales bacterium | reverse complement strand
GGTTAATAGTTCATGGACGATATAACTCAATTAGCTGTAGCAGATAGAATAAATACCAATAGAATTCATGGTCTTGATACCCTAAGAGCTACAGCCATCATTCTGGTATATATCTATCATTTAGGGTTTGTGGCTCATAAACCAGTTTTTGATATAGGTTGGGTTGGGGTAGATTTATTTTTTGTATTGAGTGGCTATTTAATTGGCAATCAAATATTTACTGACATTGCGCATAAGAGAAATTTTTCGATTAAAATATTTATTATGAGGCGTTTATTTAGAACGGTGCCAAATTATTTGCTGGTTTTAATTCTTTACCTTTTCGTTACTGGATTTCGTGATCAACCAACTTTGCCTCCATTATGGAAACTACTCACCTTTACCTCAAATTTTGGGTTAAAAACTGGCACAGCATTTTCTCATGCATGGTCTTTATGCATAGAGGAACAATTCTACCTTGCTTTACCAATAATTGCAGTATTTGTGTACTATAAAAAATCCCTTAAGCTTGCTTGGTATTTAATTGCATTTACCTTAATTAGCGGCATGGCATTGAGAGCATATATGTGGGTAACATATACTGACGGGATGTCACAAAATCCAGATTTATTTAACTATAAAAGCTATTACATGTATATATACTATTTTACATTGTGCCGCTTAGATCCTATTATATGTGGTGTAATAATTGCTATTGTGAGAAATTTTTATAGTCAATATTGGTATAAAATCACATCTAGAGGAAATTTATGTTTGACTCTTGGAATAATAAGCTTAAGTGTGACTTGTTACATATTTATGAATCATGGGTATATTTACCAGTACTCACTGACACCAACAATTATAGGCTTTCCTATGTTGGGAATAAGTTTTGGGTTGTTAGTTATATCCGCGCTTAGCCCAAACTCAATATTACATAAAACAAAAGTTCCATTTGCTAAAACAATAGCTATTTTGTCATTTGCAATATATTTAATTCAAAAACCCTTAGATCATTTAACGGCTTCAACTTTAATTAAATATAATTTAGTTTCAAATGCTAATACTATAATGTTTATTTGTACAGCATTAGTATCAATTTTGGGCGGATGGTTGTTATATACTTTTATTGAAACTCCATTTCTAAAATTACGTGACAAACTTTATAGTAAACCAAAATTATAATGTGTAAAACAATTTTTTAGAGCTTTTTATGAAAAACGAGATAATAAATTCATTGCAGTTAACTGGGTTAATTTCCATTGGTGAATCAGAAACTATTGAATTTAAAGAGTCATTCAATGATGAAGCAATTGAAACACTTGGAGCATTTATGAATGCTAAAGGCGGAATATTACTGATTGGAATCAAGAATTCTGGCACTATTTGTGGATTTGATATTGGCAAGAAAACTTTAGAAGATATTGCTAATAGAACTCAAGAAGCTACAGAACCTCGAATTCAACCATCAATTTCAACAATAAAGTATTAAGATAAAACTATAGTTGTTATCTCAGTTCCAATAAGTGTTGGCTCTCCCATTAGTATTCGAGGCAAATATTTACGTAGAGTTGGACGTACCAACCAACGTATGAGTCATGAAGAAATTATGCAACGAATAATTACAAGTAATGGAGTTAGTTGGGATGCTGCCATTGAGCCAAATGCAACTTTATCCGACTTAAATATGGATGCCATTGATAAATTTGTAGAAATTGTCAAAAAAGTTGGCCGCCAACCTATTCCCGAAAACACACCAAGTATCAGATTTTTGCAGAAAGTCGAATTAGTCAAAGATGATAAACCAACACGTGCAAGTTTATTACTATTTGGTAATAATCCAAGATCATACTTTTCTTCTGGTTTTTTAAAATTGGGCCGATTTCGTTCACCAATACATATTGTTGATGATAGAGAAGCACATGGAACATTAATTAATCAATTAGAAGAAACGATAGCTTAGTTTAAAGAACGTTTGGAAACTAAGTTTATTATTACTGGTAATCCACAACGTGAAGTTCGCTGGGAATATCCACTGGATGCGGTTCGCGAAGCTGTGGTAAATATTTTATGTCATCGTGATTACGTAAGCCTTGCACATAGTCAGATCAGACTTTATGATGATAAATTAGAATTTTGGAATGCAGGTAGTTTACCTGTGGCATTAACTCCTGAACTGCTTTTGGTTGATCATGATTCTATGCCCCGCAACAGCAAAATTGCAGATGCATTCTTCTATATGGGTTTAATTGAACAATGGGGAAGTGGCACAACCAGAATAGCCCATGAATTACAAGCATACGGTTATCCTTTACCGCAATTTAAAACTGAATTAGGACGCTTTCATCTTACATTTTATCGTACATCACATGCGAAAGAATTATTAAAAAAAGCCAATTTAACTGAACGGCAACTTAAAGCTATAGAATATTTAAAAAATAATGGTAGTATCTCTAATTCGGAGTACCAAAAAATTGCTGAGGTATCAAGTCGAACTGCGACACGAGAACTAAATGAACTAAAAGAAAAAGAAATTTTATTATCAGAGGGCTCAAGGGGGCGAGGAATTATTTATAAACTTAAATAATTGCGCCAATTGCGCCATAATGACGCCATAATGACGCCATAATACTGGAGTGGCCCTAAAAAAGAACACCATTATTTAGGACATCACCAATTAATTGTATTCAATTTTTGTAATACTGTAGAATATCTACTAATACGTTTCCCTATGCTAGATTGAATACCCCCTAAATTCTTTTCTTCATATTGATTTGGCGATAAATAATCAAGTTTAGAATGAATTCTATGTGGATTATATCATCCTTTAATATAATTGAATATTCCCAGTTTAGCACTATTTATCGTTTCAAATAGATAATGGTTTAAAAACTCTTTCTTAATTACACAAAATCTAGTCCAGTCTCCTATTTACAACAAGATTTTTATTCTTAAGCTAAACATTAATTAACACGCCATATGGTAAATTTATATTCTCAAAAGAGTATAAATTTCTTTTATTATTTCCAAGTAATTTTTTATAATGTAAATGATTTTACTTTGCTAGCTTAGATTCGAGATTAATTTTTACTGTGTGCCATTCGCTATCAATTATGCTATACAAACAAAAATCACATTTAGCGCCATTTGGCATAATTCTATTATTACGAATAGTTCCATCAAGCTTAGCACCAAGCCTCTCAATCGCTCTACGGCTATCGTGGTTAAAAAAATTAGCACCAAATCCAACTGCAACACACCTTAATTTTTCAAATGCGTGTGTTAGCAACAACAATTTTGATTCCGTATTAATGGCAGTCTTTTGGGCACTTTTGGCATACCATGTCCATCCAATATCCAAACGTTTATCAATACTGCTTATCTTAAAGTAAGTAGTCATACCAATTGCACGATTATTTTTATTATCAATTACAGCAAATGGTAACATTGTCCCACTATTTTGTGAATCAAGCCTATGTTTGATTTCAGTCATCATTCCTTCAGGTGATGGAACAGTTGCATACCATAATTTCCATAATTCTCCATCTTTAGTGGCATCTATTAAATCATTACAATGCTCTATTGATAACGGTATTAACTTAACATGTTGCCCAACTAATGTAATTGGATTAACCCAATTATTTTTATGTAAATCGGTTTTTGTGGTATCCATAATAAAATCCTTATTTTATAAATTTTTGCAATGTTTCTTCTATAGCTAATACAAACGTTAAAATATCATTTTGAGTGTGTTTTGCAGTTATAGTTACTCTGAGCCTTTCGCTACCTTTTTGGACTGATGGATAGTTAATTGCTTGTGTGTACATCTCCTAAAAATCTAACAAATGATTGCCAATTTGGGTACATAAATATGCATTACCCACATAAATTGGAAGAATATAATTACCAGAACCCATTATATTGATCAAGTTGTCGATTTAATTGAAGAATATATCAACAATAATTTATCTGCACATGAATGCTACTTTTTGTGTAGTATATATGTAGACTTAAATAAGGACGCTTTAGCAATTGATCAATATACT
>JAGOUD010000029.1 GCA_018061465.1 Burkholderiales bacterium | reverse complement strand
TATTAATACCTTCATTTTTTGCTGTCATACCCGCTAGTATGTATTTCTCTGCTAAAAAGTAGTTTAAGCTCCTACTTTTGGGCTATTGCCCAAGTATTCACTCAAAAAATAAATAAATGCCACGATTGAAATAATTATTCCCATACCAGTAATATCATGCCACCCACCATGCTTATAAAGATACCCGGTTAATGCTGAACCAATAGCTCCACCCATAAAAAATATCGACATATATAGTCCATTTAAGCGCCCACGCACATTGGGCGCCAGAGCATAAATAGCTCGTTGTCCCAGTACCAAATTGAATGATACTCCGGCATCTAAAATAATAGCTGCAATTACCAAGGCACCGATAGAATGCTCACCATATAACTTAGCCAGTATACAAGCTATACCAACCATAAAAATTGCCCCACCAGTTGCAATTCGTGTAAAACCGCGATCAGCTACATGTCCGGCAACAGGTGCGATTAACGCACCAAGTGCGCCTGCAAATGCAAACAATGCCACTTGAGCTTGTGAATAATGATAATCATCGCTCATTAATAGCATCGCAACTGATGTCCAAAATAAGCTAAACACTGCAAATAACATAGCATGGTAAGCAGCACGTCTTTGCAAAACAGGATAAGATTTTAAAATACCCGGTAGTGAACCAATTAACTGCTTATACGATATTTTATGTTCAGGTGTTCTCCTAGGCAGACAGCAGTACATAACTATGGCAATAATTAACATTAATATTGCGGAGAATAGGAAAATAGCCTGCCAGGTAAGCACGTGCGCTATCCAACTGGCCAGTGGTCTTGCCAACATAATCCCAAATAAAAGCCCACTGGTAACACTACCAATAGTTTTACCACGTTTTTCTAATGGGGTAAGATGCGCTACAAGCGGTATAATAATTTGAGTCGCAACTGCTGTAAGCCCAAGTAAAAAACAACATAATAAAAAACTCATACCTGTTGGGGCAATAATCAGACTAAATAAAAATATAGACGTTAAACATAATAATAAAATAATTAAACGCTTATTTTCAATAATATCCGCAAGAGGTACAATAAATAATAATCCCACGCCATAACCAATTTGGGTAAGAGTAACAATAAAACCTTCCAGCTCTACATTTAGGTTTAAATACTTACCAATTAATACAATTAAAGTTTGTGCATAATATAAATTAGCCACAATGCTGCCGCAAGCAATTGCCAAAATAAAAATCATAGCAGATGTTAATCCATCAGCATAAGCGTTTTTAACATTCATAATCAACTCTTTTCTATTTGCCAAATGGATAGCTATAATCTTTATTTTTGTATATTGGGTTCAACTTTTAATTACAAGCAGCGTGTATATTTGACCAGAAAAATTAAATATTTTTAATATAGCTTCAGAATCTGTTTATAAATAACATGGATAACGTCCACTTTAGGTTATATGGTGGCTACTGTTTAAATTTCAAGAGCTATGTAAGATTAGAGGTTATTCATCCAAATATTATATTCTGATATAGCTAACTATCGTACAGCACAGAAATATACTATGCTAAAATGTATCCATGGCAATGTTATAAGCCTTTTACAAAAAATAAACTATGAAAAAAATATTAGTTGGAATAACTGGCAGTATTGCTGCATATAAAACACCTGAATTATTGAGAAATTTAATTGCCGCTGGATTTGAGCTTAAAATTGTCCTGACTCGTTCAGCACAAAATTTTATTACGCCGCTCACGCTGCAAGCTATTACTAATAGCAGTGTTCACACTGAACTTTTAGATTATACAGCTGAAGCTGCTATGAGCCATATTGAATTAGCCAAATGGGCGGATACAATTTTAATTGCCCCTGCAAGCGCTAACTTTATTGCTAAACTAAGTTGGGGCTTATGTGATGACCTGTTAAATACTATATGCCTTGCAAGTCCTGCTCCAACTATCATTGTACCTGCCATGAATAAATATATGTGGGAACATGCTGCAACTCAAGATAATGTCACTAAACTAAAAGCTCGCAATGTAACATTTTTAGGTCCAGAATATGGAGTTCAAGCTTGTGGCGATATTGGCTATGGACGAATGATGGATTCACTTGAAATTATCCAAAATATTGTACAACGATCTACCATTCAGGTTCTAAAAGGTTTAAATATTTTAATTACTGCCGGAGCTACCTGGGAATCAATCGACCCGGTACGATTTATTACCAACCGAAGTTCGGGAAAAATGGGCTATGCCCTAGCCCAACAAGCAATTATAATGGGAGCAAATGTTACTCTAATTAGTGCACGTGCAACTATAAATCCTCCCACCAATTGTAAAATAATCAAAGTAACTACATGTGATGAAATGCTCAAAGCAGTAGAAGCAGAAATTATATTGAATAATATATTTATTAGTAGTGCTGCCGTGAGTGATTATAAAATGGCAGCTCCATTTTCACACAAGATAAAACGGAACAAGAATAATAAACTAACTCTAACCTTAGAACCTAATATAGATATTTTAGCTAAAATGTGCCAAGAGCATACAACATTTAATGTTGGGTTTGCGGCAGAAACAGAAAATTTATTGCAAAACGCACAAGATAAACTGCACAGAAAAAAAGCACATTTAATTATAGCCAATGATATTAGTAATGATCAAATCGGTTTTGATAGCAACTATAATGAAGTCTATATCGTTTCCAAAGAGCATACCATCAAATTAGAACAAAATACCAAGGAACAAATCGCACAACAATTACTCTACCACATACAAGAATTTTTTCAAAATACCCTCATCAATCCAGTAAAAAAAATTGCAGTAACGGATCAGTAATAGTATATCTTCCCCCGCTTTCTTTACGTACTTTTTCACGAGCATAAGCCTGCTCAGAATTAATAATTATCCAGCGCTGTTTGAGGCTTGCGTAGCTACTACCAACCTCAATATAACGATAACCATCATTACCTACTTCCCAAGCAATAACTGAATCAGGCAACTCCAATAGATCTTTGCAATTATTAATATTCTCTGGAACTCGGCATTTAAGGTTAGGGCGATGATCCTTAGAATGCCCATTGTAAGGTTGAAATGCAGATGGACTCTTTAAAATTTACACGAATAATTTATGAGAAAATTATATACTTCTGTATTTTTATAAAATTTTGCGGTTTCTATAGGTGAATTTGCTCCGGGTACCTTAATTTTAGCCCCAGCACTTAACAAGACCTTGACGATTTTTAAATTACCAGCCATACAGGCATGGCATAGCGGAGTATTGTGTTCTTGATCTATGTAATTTATGATATCTGGCAAACTTTTAATTAATATATCTACTATATCTATGAATAAAAAATCTATGGCCATAATTAGCGACAATGGTGCAGATGCGCCATTGTTTATAGCATGGATAACAAGCGCCTCATAATTTGAAGATACTCCAAGTTTTAATAAATTATCGCAATGATCGCTTACTTGGCGCATAGGAATGCCAATGGAGGAAAGCGGGGGATATGCAATTTTATAAGTATATGTTTTTAATATCATAGAAAATGGGTTACCTTTTTCTTCCTGAAAATAAGGCAATTTATTGATAAGATTGTCTAAAATATTTATAGTATCTTGTTGAGGATCTATATATATTTTTCTATAAAGATAATGATCATTTGGGTCATATATAAATACCTTAACAAGATTTTTTTGATTTAATACAATAGCTCCCATAGCATGGTCATTGGTTATTATTTGCATAAATAAAATTCCAATGTTGTTATTTACGATTGAATCAATTAAGCTAGCTAGATCTTTACTAAATCTAGAGGAGGTACTAATTACATCTTGCATGTGATTAAAATCATTTCCAAGATTAATACTTTTTTGTAAATTATCAATCAAAACATTAACCTTATTGTTTTTAATACGATATTGCACAGATTCTCCCGCACCTGTTATATCTTGCATAGTCAAACTTTGAAAATAATTGTTTTTTATATGTTGCCGTACTAATCTTGTTTCTTGGTATGACTCTGCCATCGTAATTAACCAGTAATTAGTGATGCCTAAACATCTGCCATCATGATTATTATATAATTCTTTATATTTTTGGGTGTTTTTGCTATAATTATTAATTGAAGGGGCGCTATATTTAACAAATTTACTCAATGGTAATTGCATGGTATTGTTATCAAAGGTAATTTTGCCATAAGCTATTTGTACGTTGTCAATAAATCTGTCTGTTAATTTTGCTGCTAATGCTTCATATCTAGTGCTTAAATTTAACAGCCATTTTTTAAGCTCTTCAGGATTAATGATGGGTTGAATAACTTTTTTGCTTTGGATATATAAATTTTTTATATAGCAAACGCATATTAGGTGAGTAATTTCTTGGCTAATTTCTACGCGAAAAAACCAGCTGTTATCTATACTGAGTTTTTTAAATACTATGCAGTCGCTATTATTTAAGCCTACAATTTGGTCTAGTAAATCTGGTATCGTTAGCTTTGAGTTTACTAAATAGTCAACTGCATCTTCGAATAACTTAGATCTACAGCTATCTGAGATTTTTTTATTTCCAAGTGGTACAGATTTTATTGATTCAGCGATAGATGTAGGTTTTGTCCAAAACATAGATACTGAACTCCTAATAAATAAATCACTCTATTATCCCCCTTTTAATGCATTAACTTCAGTTACTAAATAAATTAAGTTTAATATGCTCTCCTTCCATCTACTTAACGTTCTATTTGGATTCATCCCAGAGTGGCGAATCCAAATAGTGTGAAATATTATGTATTATACCTGCCTGATGAACCTATGGCTAGATATTGCATTAGACGCCAGTGGATCATATATAACTTGCATTTGAGTTTTGTTATTTTTACTAACGTCTCCCTTTAACAAAACAACAAGAGGTTTCCCACTAATATCACACTGCCGTTTCAAGCTATTGAATTGAGGGATATTTTCTACAGCAGCCTTAGCGTCTTTCTTATCTTTTATATTATTATCTTTTGTTAGATCTACAAAAATGGCTGCTATACTATTTATAGGTTCATTTTTAGGTACGAATGTTACTTCATTATGTTCGCCGAACCGGGTATTATCCTCACTTCCGGCAGTAGCAACAAGACTGTTTTGCACTCTTTCGAGGATTTGCTGATTATCCCTTAATTTATATAGACCTGCTCCAGCTACATTTACGTCATACTTAATACCTTGAGCACTAGCCTCCTTCAGGCCTTCTTGAGTAATATACCCAAATTCTTCTATATGTTGGTTACCACATCCTCTATAAAGAACTTGAGTCCCATTAGCTTGAACACTATAAAATTGGTCTGGTTCACCATTATCTGGGAAATCATTAGTATAGGATGTAGCAATCAGAGTGTTTCTATTCATGGTAAACCCGTCTCGGTTAAATGCGCTTTTAATCCTCATTTCTTGAGGATTTAACAAGAATCCAAATTGTGCATCCTGAAAAACATGGACCTCGACATTAGAAGCAATCATAGTTGCTGAAATGGAATGAACTAGCTCTCCCAGATTGTCAGGTGCTCCGCCATCTCTCCTGGCAGTCCAATCATTGTGTACTTTGACAAAGTCCCATCGTTCAGGTTGAGCACGTGGAGCATGAATACACAATCGAGTATTCCCCGCATTAAAGTCCTTGCACATTGTTCTAATAATGCTAGTGTTGCGTGTGTTGCTTCGGTGTATAGGATTTGCAGATGTGCTTTTAAAGTTCTCAGAATTCTCGAGCCATTCTCTTAGATTCTTTGCGGTTTTTGTATAATTAGTAGCATAGAAGCTCAATTTTCTATTCCCAAGAGGTGCATTTGTATGAATACATATCATAGATAAATCATGCTTAAGTGCTCTTGATAACTCTTCAAATAACTTCTTGTCTATACCACCATTATAGTGATTTGCATCAATAGAATATGTATTCCCATTATGATTCATACTTTCTTGTGGCATTTTAATTATTAGTTTTATTGTGCGAACGGCTTTAGCTTTCTCTTCTGGATCATCATACTTGTTCATGGTTTCACGTATAACCGTCTCTAACCGCTCACGGTATGCCTCCTTACCCTTGTGGGTTAAGGTGGGGGTGGCTAAATGTCTATCCGCATAATCTTTCAGAAGTTCAGAGCGGTTTTTGGTAACCTTAAATTCAACCTGCTGCCCAAATAATCCTTCTTCTGAATTCTTATTTACATTTTGTGTGGTAGAAGAAGGGTTATGCGGCATTGGAGGAGTACTGGGTGGCGTGCCAAGGTTGAGTCGAGAGGGAAAAGACATAATATTTAATTCCTTGTGAAAAATATATCAATACTAAAATTTATTTACTAGCACTATAATGCTATTTGCTACTGTTAACAGGCACAGTAATAAAAATTCTTCTAGCTTAATTAAAATTAAGCCATTTACCTATTAACTTGCAGAGATTATATCATTGAGCTCAACAATTAACCATGCCTTTTTTAGGTGGCTCGCGGCCCCTTCAGGTTCTAAAAGGTTTAAATATTTTAATTACTGCCGGAGCTACCTGGGAATCAATCGACCCGGTACGATTTATTACCAACCGAAGTTCGGGTAAAATGGGCTATGCCCTAGCCCAACAAGCAATTATAATGGGAGCAAATGTTACTCTAATTAGTGCACGTGCAACTATAAATCCTCCCACCAATTGTAAAATAATCAAAGTAACTACATGTGATGAAATGCTCAAAGCAGTAGAAGCAGAAATTATATTGAATAATATATTTATTAGTAGTGCTGCCGTGAGTGATTATAAAATGGCAGCTCCATTTTCACACAAGATAAAACGGAACAAGAATAATAAACTAACTCTAACCTTAGAACCTAATATAGATATTTTAGCTAAAATGTGCCAAGAGCATACAACATTTAATGTTGGGTTTGCGGCAGAAACAGAAAATTTATTGCAAAACGCACAAGATAAACTGCACAGAAAAAAAGCACATTTAATTATAGCCAATGATATTAGTAATGATCAAATCGGTTTTGATAGCAACTATAATGAAGTCTATATCGTTTCCAAAGAGCATACCATCAAATTAGAACAAAATACCAAGGAACAAATCGCACAACAATTACTCTACCACATACAACAATTTTTTCAAAATACCCTCATCAATCCAGTAAAAAAAATTGCAGTAACGGATCAGTAATAGTATATCTTCCCCGGCTTTCTTTACGTATATAGCCACCCACTTCTAAAATACGCATCATATTTAAAATTAAATTTTTTATTTAGGGTTATATCATAAAAAAACATAGTTATAACACATAATTATTTATGAACACGAACCCCTTGCTATTCCTACGCCTTACTAAGAGATCGAAGGTTCAAACATCTAGAAGAGAATACTTATCGAAAAAATATCAGCTTAGTTTTTAACTTAAAATTCGCATGTGAAAATACAAATTCCAAAAAAAATATGATTAAGATACAATAATCTACTAAATACGTAATTGAAAGCTAAAAAGCTACAACTACATAGAGCTTGCAAAGCTCAGTAATGGAGAAAACTCTCCTAAATTAATAGTAATTTTTAATAAGCGAGAACAGCATGGAATTAACATCTTTATTCAGAAATCCACCAACTTCAACCCAATTCCTTAATAGAGTAAGCTCTTGTAATACGCACTCGCAGTCTATGGTAGATAGTATAGCTTCCCTCTTTGAAAGCATTAAAAATAACGTTGGCAGTCTATTTGGATATGAACCACCACTGAAAGAACATGAATTAAACGCTTTAGCATCATTAATTAGCCTGGTTAACGAGAATAAATGGCAAATCGAAGTAACAGATAATGTAAAAATAAGTTTAGGTGATAAGGTGATTAATATTACGCAGGGATCAACTTCAACACCATTAATTTTTAAAACTGACACAGAGTTGCGGTCTTTTTATACAAATTGTGCCAAAAGATATTTACGTGACTCTGGGGCAACCACACTAGGTAAAGAAAATATGAATGCGTTTCTTATGCGGCATAGCCTTAATCCTGAAGATAGGGTTAATGCTATTCAATATTTTATTAACAATAGCGAGTCCGAGTCACACAATCAAGAGCAAAAAACTCTAGTTAAAGGAAGGTTTAATGATAAAGAACAATATGGTAACCTCAGCGCCGCAGAAAAGGTATGTGTTAATATTTTAATGTCTAAATATAACCCAACCGACGACAAGGTGCTGGGGAAGTGTTATGTGAATCTTAACGGAATGTTGAACTCTAATAAATTGTCACATCAAGAAAGCCAAATGCTTAGTCATTTCTTATTTTACGACAATAACATGGTTAAACAGATAAAAAGATAATAAATTGTGGTAGTGCTGCTCTAGCGGGTCTAGTCCCCGTTGCTTATGCCTGCCCCGCATTTCTAATCTGTTTGAGTATATACTGCTCGTAATTGAAATCTGGACTAAAAGTCCGTACTCAGAGTCTAGACTCGTAGTATTTGGATTCTGGACGCGAAGTATCGCGATACGAAGTACCACGGTACGAAGAACTGCAATAAAAGGCAGGGGCTCGCCCCTCGGAGACGCGTCCCAAGTGTACGTAAAGTACATAAGGAGCCTCTTTTTATCAAGTTCTACAAAGTACATGATGCAAAGACAAAGAGTATATATCAATCCAGTAAAAAAAACTGCAATAACGGATCAGTAATAGTATATCTTCCCCGGCTTTCTTTACGTATATAGCCACTCACTTCTAAAATACGCAATATACTATATACTTGCTGCTCTTTTAATTGGAACTCGGTATAGGGATTCAGTCCTAAAGATAAAATACGCATAATATCTAATGCATTTACCCGCTCTTTAATCTTTAACACTTGCAATTCCAGATATGCTTCTTCCTGAGGAATTAATACCGTTCTAATATACTTATAAAAACTAGACACATCAGTAAACATTTCTGAGTTAGATATAAAATGTTCAATCACTAAAGAAGTATAATATGGGTGTCCTTTTAATAAATCCAACATTTCAGAAATAATTTCAGGAGTTATATAAGGGCATATTTCAGCAATATAAATAAATATGTCTGCCTTAGTTAATTCTTTTAAGTATATTAATTCTCCAAAACGGTAAAAAGCACCTAGTTTATCCAAAAAAATCTTATTCATTAATGTTTCCTGGCTGCCAGCAAATAAATAACTAACCTCTTCATGATGCTGCAATACCGAACGAAATACTTTAACTGCACGTTCAGAAAAACTATCAACTTCACCGAATTCATCATAAAATACAATAACCTTCTTATTTTTCTGGTGCGCAATTTTTTGGGGCAGCTCAAGTGCTTCCTCTAATAAGCGCCATTCATCTTCACCTTGGCTTTCTTTAAAAAGACGAATTATCGGCTCTAACTCTAAACCCTTATAGTTAAGCTTTAAATTTACGGAAAAATCTACCTGATGCCATAATTGGCGCAATTTACCACTAATGCCCAAAGCATTTAAACATTTATTAATAATTCCTTCAGCAATACTTTTAATGCTGCCGCCAGAATAAAACATTAAGTCAATATGAATTATTAAATAATTATTATCTTGAGAGATTTCTTCCAGCACTCTTTTAGCCAGAACAGTTTTGCCAAAGCGACGAGGAGCAATTAAAATATAATCCTGACCACGCATTAACCCATGTTTAAGATTTTTTAACTCATCTTTTCGATTAATAAAATGACCTTTTGCCATACAATTCTCTCAATTATATTTAAAACTAAACTTTTTTTATTTAGTATTATATCATAAAAAAACATAGTTATAAAATATAATTATTTAATATGTGGGGAGGAGTTGATAAAAAATGTCATTACTTGGGCCAGAAACCCATTACAGATAATTACCAGATTAAAATCATGTTACAATAGCTGAAATTTAACTTTGGCCTATGTAGTGTAAAATATTAAGGGCATAACGTCTAGTTTTTAGGGTGCTATACGCTGAATTTGCCATTTACCATTAACTAATGAATAAACCATCCTATCATGAAGTCGGCTATTCCGCCCTTGAAAAAATTCATATTTAACTGGAGTTATCGCATATCCTCCCCAATTTTCCGGACAGGTTATTTCTTGATTTTGAAATGCTTCTTCAGCTATTTTATATTGTTGGACCAAACTATCACGATCTTTTATTGGTGAACTTTGAATAACACTATAAGCCGCTAATTGTCCGCCTCTATCACGCGTAGCAAAATATAATTGATTCTCCTGAGGAGTAATTTTTTCAACTACCCCCTGAATTCTAACTTGACGTGATAACTCTGCCCAATAAAAATTAACTGCTACTTTATTATTATTTAACATCTGCTGGGCTTTTACACTTGCATAGGAAGTATAAAAAATAAATTTATTATCTTTTAAGCCAAGCAATAATACTACTCTGCTATCTGGAAATCCTGATTCATCAATAGTGGATAGTACCATAGCGCATGGGTCTAAATCGTCTATACTTAATACATCCTCAAACCAAGAAGCAAACTGGATAAACGGATTCTCAGCCATTGTAGACTCTAAAAACTCACGGTCTCCATATTGGCGCCGCTTAGTCAAAATTTTTTGATTTAAAGCTAATAAATCCATTTATTCTCCAATATATATTTAAAATATATCAACTACTTAATAAAGCTACGCAAAATTGCATTAATCCATTGGGTAAAATTCCCAATACCAACAATAATCCACCATTAACAAATAATACCACACGCATAGCCATACCGGAGTTGGCAACTCGTAATCCAACATCTTTGTCGTCAAAATACATAACTTTAACTACCCGCAAATAATAGAAGGCCCCAATTAACGACATAATTACTGCAAACACAGCACTTTTTACATAACCCACTTCAACTAAAGCTTTTAATATAGTAAATTTAGCATAAAAACCTACTAATGGTGGAATGCCAGCTAAAGAAAACATGACTAAAAGCATAATTCCGGCATAAATAGGATGTGCTTTACTAAGTCCGCTTAAATCCTCAATATTCTCGCACTCAAAACCATCAGCAGATAACAATAGTAATATCCCAAATCCAGCTAATGCAGTTATAACATACGCTATAGTATAAAATAATACCGCAGATATTCCATTAACACTAATTGTCATCATTCCAAATGCCACAAATCCCATGTTAGCTATTGCTGAATAAGCGAGTAGGCGTTTAATATTAGTCTGGCTAATGGCTACAATATTACCTAAGAAAATCGACATAAAGCCCACTACCGCAAGCATTACTCCCCATTCCTGGCTTAATAATACCAACCCACCAACTAAAAATCTAATTAAAAAGATAACTCCAACTATTTTAGATAGGGTGCCAATAATAGTGGTAGCAGGTAAAGAAGCACCTTCATATACATCTGGCACCCACATGTGAAATGGAACTAGCCCTAATTTAAAGATCAATCCAGCTACAATAAATACTAAACCAAAAACCAGCATCCCTGCATTTTGACTGCCTGATACATAAATTACTCTAAATACCTTGTCTAACTGTAGTTGATTAGTAGCCCCAAAAATAAATGATATTCCATAGAGTAAAATTCCGGATGCTAAAGCACTTAAAATAAAGTATTTCATAGCAGCCTCAGTTGATTTAAGATTATCTCGATTCAGCGCTACCAACCCAATTAAGGATAAGGATAATAATTCAAGTCCAACATATAAAATTAATAAATTATTTGCTGATATCATTACATCCATACCTAAGATCGTAAATAAGAAGATAGCATAAAATTCACCTTTCATCAACTTTTTATCATTTATATATTGATGAATATATATTACAACAACTATGCTTAAAATATAAACTAATAATTTTATGCCTTCGGCTAAACCATCTAAGACAAACATACCATTAAAGGCTAAGTTTATTTTACCGGGTACAAATACTAAAATTTGTAAGATATACCCACCAATTAAAGTTAATACCGTTAAAATAGTATTTACGGATTTCTTATTCTCTCCAATAAACGCATCAATCAATAGCATAAAAATAACCATGGCTGCTACAAATATTTCCGGAATGGCTATCATTAAATTCATATTTATCATTGTTATAATTTCCTTATCTACCAAGCTTGCTACTAGCTACCTGAATCACCAAATCCCGCACTCCAAGTTGTATTTTAGCCACAAAAATTTCTGGATATACTCCCATCCAAATGACTCCAATGGCAAATAAGGTGAGCACTACAAATTCAAATCCATTAACATCTTTCATTTGAGCGACATGATCATTAGTAACTTCACCAAAAATTACCCGTTTATACATCCATAAAGAAAATGCAGCCCCCAAAATTAAGGCAAATCCAGCAAAAAGCGCATATATAAATTTAGTTTGCATAGCTCCCATTATTACCATAAATTCGCCAACAAAACCTGAGGTACCAGGTAATCCAGAATTAGCCATGGAAAACAACATAAAGAATGCAGCAAAAATTGGCATTTTACTCGCTACTCCACCGTAATCAGCAATATTGCGTGAATGTATTCTATCATACATTACCCCAATACACATAAACATGGCTCCAGCAACAAAACCATGGGATATCATCTGGATAATCGCCCCTTGTAAACCCCATGTGTTAAGGAGCGGGCCCACAAATAAAAAACACCCCAGAGTAACGAATCCCATATGCGATATTGAGGAATAAGCTACTAATTTTTTCATATCTTTTTGTACAATTGCCACTAAACCGATATAGACAATCGCAATAAGCGATAAAGTTATCATGAACCCAGCTAAATAACGCGAAGCATCAGGAACAATTGGCAAAATAAAGCGTAAAAATCCATAGCCACCGATTTTTAAGGTAATCGCAGCTAATACAATAGAACCACCAGTTGGAGCTTCAGGATGAGCATCAGGCAACCAAGTATGTACGGGCCACATTGGAACCTTAACCGCAAAAGAAAAGAAAAAAGCAATAAAAATTAAAATTTGCGGCAACAATGCAAGCTGAGTATGATGATAAGTAAATATATCAAAGCTATTATCACTTACATAATATAAGTAAATCAAAGCTACTAACATCAACAATGAACCTAGCAAAGTATATAAAAAGAACTTAATTGCTGCATAAACCCGATTAGAACTACCCCATATACCAATGATCAGATACATTGGTATTAGCATTGCCTCAAAAAACACATAAAATAAAATAGCATCAACAGCTCCAAATACTCCCGACATTAAACCAGTCATAATTAAAAACATGCTGTTGTATAGAGCTACTTTGTATTTAATTATTTTCCAACCAGCTAAAATTACTAAAACTGTAATAAAATTATTTAAAAGTAAAAATGGCATAGCAATACCATCAACTCCCATATGATACATTATATTAAGGCTGGGAATCCAAGAATGATATTCTTCAAATTGCAACCCAGACTGTGCAGCATCAAATTTTAAAAATATAATAAGAGAAAATATAAAACTAATTATAGCTCCAACAAGTGCCAAGTAACGGACTAAACATTCATTTTTACTCACCAATAGAAGCACTATTCCGGCAATAATGGGTGTCCACACCGTTAAACTAATTAAATTATGCATCATATTATTAGGGTCCTTAACTAAAGATCAGTTTGGTGCAAAAAGTAAGCAATATAATTATTCCAAGCACCATAAAGGTAGCATAGCTATTTACATAACCGCTCTGAATTTTACGTAATATCCGGGAATATACATCAACAACTTTAGCTGAACCATTGACCATTAATCCATCAATAACTACAATATCCCCAATATTCCATAAGAAACGGCCTATAGCCCGACCAAATGGCGCAAATAAATTAATATATAAATCATCCATATAGAATTTACGTTCTAAAATAGTATATACTACTCCAATTGCCTTAACAAATTTCTCCGTAAATCGTGGATTTTTATGACATAACCAGGCAATTAATATTCCAGAACCAGCTAAATATACTGGCAGTTCTGTGAAACTAGCTAAAACCATATGTAATGGTGTCACTACTTCATTTTGAATATTTGCTAAATACCAATCAATATTAAATACTGCATCCAATAAAACAGAATTACTCACAAATCCCTTAAACCCAATCCAACCAATAATTGCTGAAGGTATGGCCATTAATATTAAAGGAATAGTTACTACCCAAGGTGATTCTCGAATTTCACCTAGCACATGGTGATCATGCTCCCCATGTTTAGTTGCTTCATGCGAAATATTTCTGAAACGTTCTTCACCATGAAAAGTCATAAAAATTAATCTAAAGCTATAAATGCCTGTAACTATAACTGAAGCATATACCGTAAAAACGGCAAACCATCCTGCAGGTAAACCATTAGCATAGGCTAATTTAGCTGATTCTAAAATCATATCTTTAGAGAAGAAACCGGCAAATGGCGGAATTCCAGCTAATGCCAAGCTACCAACTAACATAGTAATATACGTAATTGGCATATACTTCGCTAACCCACCCATTTTACGCATATCTTGCTCATGATGCATAGCAATAATTACTGAACCAGCACCTAAAAATAACAAGCCTTTAAAGAATGCATGCGTCATTAAATGAAACATTGCCACTGAATAAGCACCACATCCAAGGGCAACTGCCATATACCCCAACTGCGATAAGGTTGAATAGGCAACTACTCGCTTAATATCATTTTGAATAATTCCCAATATGCCTAAAAATAAACAATTGATGCCACCTAACACTACAATTATACTCAATGCGGTATGTGACATATTATATAGAGGAGATAATCTAGCTACCATAAATATACCAGCAGTTACCATTGTTGCTGCATGAATTAATGCCGAAATCGGTGTTGGACCTTCCATGGAATCAGGTAACCATACATGAAGGGGAAATTGTGCAGATTTACCCATAGCCCCAATAAATAATAATACACAAATAACCGTAATTAAATTACATCCGCCAGGTAACACAGCATTAGATAAGCTTGGTAGCTGTTGAAATACCTCGCTATAATTAAGGGTACCACAATAAGCTAACACTAGGGCCATTCCCAATAAAAAGCCTAAATCTCCTATACGGTTTATTAAAAATGCTTTAAGGTTAGCAAATATGGCTGATTCACGTTTAAAATAAAACCCAATCAATAAATAAGAAACTAACCCAACACCTTCCCAGCCAAAAAATAATTGCACAAAATTATTAGATAATACTAACATAAACATCATAAAAGTAAATAGAGAAATATAGCTAAAGAACCTTTGGTAGCCATCTTCCCCTGCCATATAACCTATAGTGTAAATATGTACCATTAGCGATACACTAGAAACTACTACGAGCATAACTGAAGTTAGCTGATCAATTAGTAAGCCAATAGCAAAAGTTTGATCATTGACGCTCAACCATGTATATAAGGAGCCATTATAGTG
>JAGOUD010000177.1 GCA_018061465.1 Burkholderiales bacterium | reverse complement strand
GTATTGTAGTTGATGAAGAAAAACGAGTGATTGAAGTTATTGTTGCTGATGACAAATTAGGAGCTGCCATTGGACCTGATGGAGTTAATGTACGCCTTGCGGGTAAATTAGTGGGGTGTATTATTAATCTCTTTGGAAAGACTGAGGCTAAAACTAAGCTGAGTAATGAACGTGACGAACTTATAAAAATGTTTAGTAATGTATTAGATATTGATGATGAAATTTCTGAGATTTTGGTGGATAATGGATTTACTAGTTTAGAAGAAGTTGCATATGTGGATAGTGGCGAATTATTAGCTATTGAGGAGTTTGATGAGGATATTATTGCAGAGTTACAAGAAAGAGCAAAAAATAAAGTATTATCCAAAACTATTTTATATAAAGATGATATGGATAATTTAGTTAAGGAATTAAATAATGTGGTTAAATTTTCGCGGGATGTGTTATTAAAATTGGTTGAAGCTAATATTAAAACCCTTACCGATTTTGCTGATCTTGCGGGTGATGAATTAATGGAAATTATAAGTATTGATGTAGATACGGCTAATAAATTAATTCTTAAGGCGCGCGAAGAATCTGGCTATTTTAATTAATAAGGGTGAGTAAATATGTCAAGAACTATTAATGAATTTGCGACAGAGTTGGGTGTTAGCCAAAATATTTTAATTGAGAAGTTAGCTCAGTCTGGAATAGTTAAAACTGGTGGTGATGAAGTCTCAGCTGAAGATAAAACTAAGCTTATTGCTATTTTAAGTGGTGTGGATACGGCAAAGCCGAAAAAGCTCTCTTTAGGTAAGAAAAAAACCATTGAGGCTAAACCTGAAGAAGCTAAACCAGTGCCAAAAACTTTAGATGGTGGTAAGGTTAAAGTAGAAATAAAACGTAAAAAAACTTTAGTGAGGAATATTGTTAAACATATTTCAAATATGGATATTGAAACGGATTTAATTCAAGGCGCTATAGATGATATTATAGAAGATGCAATAGGCGCAGTAAAAGATGCTGCTTTTTCTCAAAATAATGATATTGCTGAATCTAAAGCAGTAAATAAGAGTGATACTACCACTAATGATTTTGTAACTACACCAGAAGCTGAACCTGGTATTAGTCGAGAGGAAGATAAATTTGTTAAACCCAAAGTTAAATTTGAAGATGAAGAAGATTCGAATATAAAGAAAAAAACTTTTGGTAAAGTAATTAAAAAACCTAATAAAATGAAAATTATTGGTAAGACTGATTCATCGCTTGATGATGATGTAGATACTAATTTTACTGATGCCGATGATTTTATGGAATCATTACCAGTAGATATACCTAAGTATGGGACCAAAAGAAGTGATAAGCCAAAACATTTTAAAATGCCTAAGGTACAAGAATTTCAAAAACCAGATAAGCCTCAACAATTAGAGATTGGTGTACCAGAGTTAATTACTGTGAGTGATCTGGCACATAAAATGTCAGTTAAAGCAGCTGAAGTAATTAAGGTTTTAATGAAAATGGGTACGATGGTAACTATTAATCAGGCACTTGATCAAGATACGGCAGTACTGGTGATAGGGGAATTTGGTCATATAGCTAAAACCACTAAAGCTGATGATGTGGAGAACTTTCTAGATGAGGTAGCACCAACTGATGTATCAACATGGAAGAATCGTGCTCCAATAGTTACTATTATGGGGCATGTAGATCATGGCAAAACTTCACTTTTAGATTATATCCGTAAGGCTAAAGTTGCTCATGGTGAAGCTGGAGGAATTACTCAACATATTGGAGCATATCATGTAGATACAGGGCATGGTATTATTACCTTTTTAGATACTCCTGGACATGAAGCATTTACTCAACTGAGAGCTCGTGGTGCTAAGTTAACTGATATTGTTATTTTAGTTGTGGCTGCTGATGATGGAGTAATGCCACAAACTATTGAAGCAATTAATCATGCTAAGGCCGCAAATGTTCCAATTGTGGTCGCAATTAATAAAATGGATAAGCCAGATGCTACTCCGGATAAAGTGAAACAAGAATTAACCCAATACGGAGTTGTTGCTGAAGAATGGGGGGGCGACGTTATGTGTATTCCAGTTTCGGCTTTAACCGGAATGGGAATAGATGTGTTGCTGGATGCAGTATTATTACAGGCTGAGGTATTGGAATTAAAAGCAGCTGTTGATACTCCAGCTAAAGCTATTGTTATCGAGTCTCGTTTAGATCGGGGGCGTGGCTCCGTGGTGACTGTTTTGGTACAAAGCGGCACACTCTATAAAGGGGATATGGTATTGGCTGGGACTACTTATGGTAGGGTAAGAGCAATGCTTGATGAGGTTGGTAAAGCGGTTAGCAAAGCTGGTCCATCGATCCCGGTTGAGTTATTAGGATTGTCGGATGTGCCTGCAGCTGGGGATGATATGATAGTAGTTAGCGATGAGAAAAAAGCTCGCGAAATTGCCGCATTTCGTCAAGAAAGAAATCGTCAAGAGAAATTAGCGAAACAGCAAGCAGCTAAATTAGAGAATTTATTTTCAGGAATCAGCGAAGGAGTAGTGAAAAACCTCCCAATTATTATTAAATCGGATGTGCAAGGATCATTTGAGGCTATTTCAAGTTCCCTACAACGATTGTCAACAGATGAAATTAAGGTTCAAGTAATTCATGCTGCTGTTGGTGGAATTAATGAGTCAGATATAAATTTGGCAAATGCATCAAATGCTATTGTTATTGGTTTTAATACTCGTGCTGATATTGCTTCTAAAAAATTAGCTGAAGCAAATAATATTGAAATTCGCTACTATAATATCATTTATGAAATTATAGATGATATAAAAGCGGCAATGAGCGGCATGTTATCGCCAGAAAAACGTGAGACGATTATTGGTAACGTGGCAATTAGGCAATTATTTAGTGCTGGTAAATTAATAATTGCTGGGTGCATGGTAACTGATGGACTTATTCGTCGCCATTCTAAAATCCGATTGATTCGCGATAACATGGTAATTCATGATGGAGAATTAAGTTCATTAAAACGCTTTAAGGATGATGTTCGCGAGGTTAAAGCTGGTTATGAGTGTGGTTTATCATTAGCTAATTATAGTGATTTAAAAGAGGGCGATGTACTTGAGGCATATGAAATTACTGAAGTTAAGCGAACCATATAACTATTTATACCGCTTTGGGATTTATGATTAAATTATACTTAATCAGATTGAATATACTTATATGGTTAATGTTAATTTTAATGAGTGGATGTGCTACATTATTTGGCGATAATGACCGCGAAATTGCAATTGTCACTGTGCCTGATGGCGCTAGTGTGTATATGAATGGAGTTAATTATGGTAGGACGCCGACATCATTAGTCCTGCCACGGATTGGTTATGTAGGGCAGACTATTACTTTGATTAAACCTGGTTACGAAAGCCAAACATTTCAAGTTCAAACAGAGTTTCAGAATGTTGGTTATTGGAATTTATTATTCTTTCCTTTGTTTTTAGTTGATATAGGTACTGGTTATATGTTTAAAATTGATTCTGGTTCATATGCATTTGATATTCGGTTAGAAAGTGCTGCTATTAACGATTACCCAAAAAGAGTAGGCAATGAAAAAATATAGTTATAGTAGATCAGAACGGATTGCTGATCAAATTCATAAAGATATAGTGTTTATCTTAAAATCTAAAGTAAAAGATCCGCGCATTGATTGGGTAACTATTAATGATGTTGAAGTTACTGAAGATAATAGTTGGGCAACTATTTATTGGACAGTACTAGAAGAAGCTAAACGTCTAAGTGTTAGTCGTGCTTTAGAATCAGCGCGTGGCTTTATTCGTTCTGAACTCTCTAAGGGTTTAAGACTTAAACTATTACGCAGTTGAAGTTTGTATTTGATGCATCATTAGGTCGTGGCGATAAAATTTTGGGTCTTTCGGGTCCAGTTAAGCAAGAATTTAAAGAATAATAATAAGTATATTAGGGGGAGGTGTAATGTTGTTAATTAGGAGGCTTTTATCAGGCTCGACAAAGCTCAGGATTCAAAGAAA
>JAGOUD010000176.1 GCA_018061465.1 Burkholderiales bacterium | reverse complement strand
CAGTAAATTGTGCTACCGCTTGTTTTATGTAGTCATCAACACACACCTCAGCATCATTACTTTTGCTAAGTATAGTGTATAAAACTATCGACCGTATCATTAAATAGCGGTTGACTTTTTCTTCAGAAACATGTTTATCAAGCGCTGAAATTGCTGCATCGAGCTTTCTTTCTCGAAGTTCGGCAATCAGATAATTGATAGTTTCTAAAAGCTTGTTTACACCAGAATGGTGACGATTGGAAGACAAATGGTGTACAATATCACATGCATGAAACATATGTTACCTCCTTTGACAGAAAAAGGTTGTTAATGAAGAATATTTAAGAACTGCGAATTCTTAATTATTCACTGTTTCATGCTCCATTATTAGTATATTAATACTTTGGTGGGGCATGAAGCTGGAGCTATTATAACCCATATGTTTAGATAAAGTAAAGTTATTTTTAAATAATTTAATTAAATTGGGTGCAGCTTATCATCAATATTAACCTCTACGGCTTTATCCCATTCCTTATCAATCTTCAATAGAAATGTCATTATTTAAAATTTAGGATTCTTATTGGTGTTCTAACCGAGAATCTCAGTTTTTTCCGCCAGCCTAATTTCACTGCTTAAAATTGTATAACAAATCAACGTTTAGTGTACTTTTCTAAAAATTAAATAAAATTCAATATAAAATGGAAAACAATATATAATATCTCATTTTGTATTTCAAATTTTATTAATAACTAACTTTAATGAGATAATGTACAATAAAGGATATTTTATGCACATAATCACGTACGACCAGGTAATATCCAAGGTAATTGATATTAGGCGACAAAAAGCTATTATCGACAGTGATGTTGCTGAACTATATGACGTTGAAACTAAACGAATTAATGAAGCAGTAAAAAATAACTTAGATAAATTTCCAAAAGGATATCTAATTGAATTAACTTCGGACGAATGGACTCCATTGAAGTCGAAATTTTCGACTTCAATAAAAGGAGGTAAAACCAAGCTTCCAACAGCCTTTACGGAAAAAGGGCTTTACATGCTTGCTACCATTCTTAAAAGTCCAAAAGCAGTACAGACAACAATAGCAATAATTGAAGCATTTGCTCAACTGAAAGAACTAACACAAAAAGTATATCAACTTGCCAATGCTAAAACCGAGGCACAACAAATTGCAACATTGGAACAAGGAATAGATTTATTTACAGATTTACTAGATAATGAATTAGTAATTAGTCAACAAGAAACAGAAGTAAAAATTAAATTACCATTCCTGGAATTTACTCGCAAAATCACCAAGGTAAAAAAGTGAAATTCGATTATGCACGGATATCCCGTTTAGAACAAAATTTAGATTTATAAATGGATACTCTAACAGCTGCAAGTTGCGATGAAATTATTCATTACAATTCAACAATATTGTCAAAATTATGCGATAAATACGAAGTAGAGGGAAATAAAAAAGCATTAGACAAGCTAAAAAAGGTTATACCAATTGCCTGGCAACACATCCATTTTTTAGGTCATCTTACCTTTACACAAGAAAATAACATTGATTTAGATAAAATTATTCAAGGGCTGGTGCTACACGGGTAGTTATTTTTAATTATTTGAGGAATTAACATGGATAAGTATTCAACGGATAGTAATACAAAGTCTATCTTATTAAAAGATAGCAGAATATTATATTTTTCTGAGTTTGGTGCAGTTACTGGTAAGCCAGTTGTATATTTTCATGGGTTTCCAGGCAGTAGGTTGGAAGTTCAAAGATTTAGTCAAATTGCTTTTTAAAATAATTATAGACTAATATCAGTAGACCGCCCAGGAATGGGACATCAACAATAATAAACGTTGGTTTGTTATACAATTTTAAGCAGTGAAATTAGGCTGGCGGAAAAAACTGAGATCCTCGGTTAGAACCCCTTATTAAGATAGTTGCTATAGAATACTGGAGAAATGACAAGCAATATGGTAAAATTCATACTAACCCAATTAAGGGGTATAGGAAATAAATAGAATGGCAAAAATAATTAGTATCTTCAATCACAAATACGTATTACTCCTAATTATATGTTCTATAAGTGTTGAAGCTGTTGCTAGTGCAAATAACAATATAAAAATAGACAAAAACCGCCCTGCAGATTTTGTTGATGTAAAACAATTTATTCCTGAGATTCAAACTGATATCCGCTATTACTCCAAGCATAACTTTGTAGGTAGAAAGATTAATGGTTATGCGCAACCTCTTTGTCTACTGACTAAACCTGCAGCTATAGCTCTTAAAACAGCTGAGAGCCAGTTATTAACCATGGGATTAACCCTTAAGGCATACGATTGTTACCGCCCGCAAACAGCGGTAAATGACTTTGCCCAGTGGGCAACCCAAACCCATAATATTGCTATGCAAACTGAGTTTTATCCAAGAGTAAATAAAAAAAATTTATTTAGCGACGGCTATATTGCTTATCAATCCGGGCATAGTCGTGGTAGTACTTTAGACCTAACAATTGTACCGCAAAATAGTGTAATACCACCTTATAATCCTCAGTTAAAGCAAGTTAATTGTACTGCAGCTTGGCAAAACCGATTTCCCGATAACAGCCTAGACTTTGGCACTGGCTTTGATTGCTTCAGCCCGGTATCACATCCAGCTTACCAACAATTATCGCCCCAAATTAAAGCTAATAGATTATTATTACAAACTATTATGAAACAAGCTGGATTTAAAGCATTAGATACTGAATGGTGGCACTTTACATTAATCAATGAACCATATCCAAACACCTATTTCGATTTTCCGGTTAAAGACTAACAGAAATATTACACCAATTTAAATATAAACAGCAACCAAGCTGCAGAATAAAAACAGTCCTCAAAAAATATATTAGAGGATAAAAACTATGAATATCTAACCAAATTGGTTATTTTAAGGATCAAATTATTATGACCATTCAATGGTTTCCCGGACATATGAATACTGCCAAAGCAGCAATTAAAGAATTAGTTAGCGAAATTGATATAGTAATTGAACTTTTAGACGCCAGAGCCCCATTTTCTAGCTGTAACCCTTTAATTCAGGGGATCATCCGGCACAAAAAGAAAATTCGTTTACTTAATAAAAGCGATTTAGCAGATCCTAAAATTACTCAATTATGGATTAACTATTTTAGGCAGCAAGATAATACGCTCGCAATAACAGGGTATATGAATGATCCTCAGCAAAAAGGGAGGATCATACAGTTATGTAGAGAAGTAGCCCCTCACAGAAACAGTTTTGAAAAGCCGTTACGGGTAATGATTAGTGGTATTCCTAATGTAGGTAAATCGACCTTAATTAATCAGCTAATTGGCAAAAAATCTGCAAAAACTGGAGATATACCTGCGGTTACTCGGGCTAATCAATGCTTAAATTTAGCCGATGATTTTCTGATTTATGATACTCCAGGAATGACCTGGCAAAAAATTCATTATGTGCAAATTGGCTATCATCTTGCGCTGTGTAATAGTATTGGCAGAAATGCCCTAGATGAAGAAGTATGTGCACTATATTTAATTAATTATCTCAAATTGAATTATCCGCTAATGTTATGTGCACGCTATAAATTAGATAATTTACAGCTGCAGCTGGATGATGATCAATTATTAGAGCTAATTGGTAAAAAACGCGGATGTATTTTAGCACGGGGTATAATTGACCGCCAACGAGCCGGAACACTCATTCTGCAAGACTTTCGCGAAAATCGGATTGGGCAAATTAGCCTTGAAACCCCGCAACTGTGGGAAAAATGGATCGAAGAATATAAGCTTGAGCTAGAAGATGAAAACTGTGAATCTGAACTCCAAGTATAATTTTTTAGTCTAACTCTAGATTATAAGCAGTATATTTTAGTGTTTAAGATGGGTCAAAAAGCGACTTAGAGTTTTGAGAACATGAAGGGCGCACTCTTCATGCTCTCAAATACTCAAGTACAGGATAGATTATATCTTGAACTGCAACCTTATTAATACCTTCATTTTTTGCTGGCATACCCGCTAGTATGTATTTCTC
>JAGOUD010000028.1 GCA_018061465.1 Burkholderiales bacterium | reverse complement strand
TTGTTACTCTCATGCGGCGGCGGGAGTAGCGGCGGCTCTGGCAATAGTGATAGTAAGTCAGCTAATTTAATTATTATGGCGCCTAACCAAATTTCATCTTCACTATCTGGGAATTTAGGTTATATTACCATTATGAATCCATCCTCTGCAGCTATTACTGGGATTAGTTATACAATTTATAATACTTTTGGTAGTGGGAATAATGTATCCATTAATAGCAGTAGTGCCAGCAGCTGTTCTACTGTTGCCGCAAAAAGCATGTGCATACTAAAGGTTAATATTCCCGCTGAAATTGTTGCTGGTAGTTTTAGAATTGCGGCAACTAATAGCAATGCTGCAGGTAGTGCTAGTTATAGCTACCCAATTGGCATTGGGCAGGCACGGTATAGTAATGAAGTTAACGCTGATGGAATTACATTGCAGTATTATCATAAAATTATTGCCGGCACTCAGTATCTGGTAGTCAGTGGTATAGTTACGTCTGAGAGTGCGGGAACGTTCAATAATGTAGTACTAGTTAACAATACGAATGTGCCCCTGCTTGGACAGCAGGTAATTAGTGGCAATCTGGGTGCTGGAGCTCCTAATTTAAGTCAAGGTAACGATTTTGCTATTTTACTTGAAGCTCCAGGTGGGCTCAACGCCACCCAAACCCTTAAAGTTAAAACTGAAGAAGTGGCAGCTGATGGGACAGTGAGCAATGAACATGTTAGTAATAAGAGTAGTACTCTTGTTACTACAATTGGAAGAGGTATTGCTAATTTACTGCCTAATGCAATTTATCTGAGTGCGGATAATCCAGAGCAAGTCTTGACTATTAGTAATACTGGAGTGGTACCAATACGAATACAGCAGCTAGTTGCGGATAGTTCTAATGTTGGAATTACTTTTACTTCAACTGTAGTGCCGGTTAATGGTGTAATTACTGCTACATTCACATTAATTGATACTGCAGTTGATGCAGCTTCAGGTAATTTTAATTTGACATATGATAATGGATTGGAAACTATTGAAGAAGTTGGGGTTGTTGACCAAAATGTTGATCCAGCTATAATCATACCACCCCCAAGTTCATCTGAGAGTGCAATTTATGGCATGATAGGTGTACTCTACCCAGATGATAATTTTTTTACCACAACTAATGTGGGTATGGTAACTCGTCAATTAACTTTGACAAATAGCGGTAATACTCCTGAAAATAATATAACCTTAGCTTTGCCTGCTAATTTTACTATTAGTGCCGGAGATAGTAATAGTTGTACTGTAACTCAGGGAACTTCTCCAGCTGCTATTGCAGATAATTTGGCTGAAAGTGGTGGGAGTTGTAATGTAACTGTAGTTTATACTAATACTACAGCAACCATTCAAAATAGTGATAGTATCAGTATCAGCTATGATTATGCTGGCGGTATGCCATCTCCTGTTCCAACTATGGTGGGTGTAAATTACCAAGTTACCCAGTCTACAGCTAATTTGAGTGTACTTCCGCGTAGTCCACAGGTGTATACGAGCATCGTTAATGATAATTCAGCAGTATCTGCTGCAATTATGTATTTGGTGGGTAATAGTGGAGATGCCCCAGCAACTAATATTGCCTTTAGTTTTACTGGCAATGATAGCGGTTTATTTTCTCCTATAGAAGGGGGAAGTTGTGTTAGTGGGGGTGAGATAGCGATTGATGGTACGTGTACGGTTAACACTCAATTTGGTCCAGCTTCTAATGGCACTGCGACTGGGACTAAAGCTGCTGCCTTTAATGTTAACTATATTCCTTATTCTGAAGGTGCTGTTGAGACTACTAACGGAGTAACCGTGATTGGAAGTGTAACGCAGGCTCCTAGCGCAACTTATATAAGCAATATTAGCGCTAATACTTTTAATAGTGGTGATGGCAGCTTAAATACCCCATTTCAAGGCTATACCGATACCACCTATACCCTAACTATTAGTTATACTAATAATTCGGATGTATTGGCTACTCACTTTACGACCACTACTAATCCAGTGTTACCCAGTGGTTGGAGCCAGACTAGTCATGGTTGTTACAATGTAACAATGGCAGCTGGCGGGCAATGTTTTGATGTATATACTTTAAATTCTAACAATGCAGCTACGATTGATTTAAATTTAGGTTCTATTGTGACAGCAAGTTGGCTAGATAGTTCTGGTGAATATGTTAACCAAATGGTAGCTGGAGTAAGTATGGTGTATACTTCTTTAATTGTACCCAGTACAATTACTATTGTAACCACACCTGAACCCTTGAGCGGTATTATGATGGGGGATACTTTCTATTTTACAGCAACTATTAGCGGCAGTGTGAGTTCTACTGTAACAGCAGCGTTTGCGAATCCAGCAACTGGAATTATTACGTCAGATCCGAGCCCGTGTAATTTAGATCCGGTAGGAGCTGCCAGTTGTATCTTTACTGTTAGTACCGCATGGGATAATAGTTTAACCAATGCAAGTAATTTAACCTATCAGATTTTATTGACAGCCACTAATGGTGCAGCTATTTATGGCGGCACTTCACTCAATTATGGAATGATAACTCCAACAATTTATCTGGCACAAACCGGACAAACGAGTACTTCACCGGTTAATCCAGCACCTGATGGATCTGATGGAGCGGTACAAAGTGGGATCACTTTTCCAAGCCCCAGATTTACCATTGGTACTGGTGTTGAATCAATGTGTATAACTGATAATTTAACCGGCCTGATGTGGTCTAGAGTGCCGCTTACAAATAGGATACAATGGGGCCGGGCGCTATCCGTTGCAAATGATCTGGTGAGATGTGGTTATGATGATTGGCGCATTCCGAATATTAATGAATTGTCTAGCTTAATGAATTATTCACAAACTAGAATGAATGGTTGGTTAAATAGTCAAGGGTTTAGCGGTATTCAAGACGAATATTGGACATCAACAATTGGCGACAGTACTCTTAATACAGCATGGGATATTAGTATGTATTATAGCATGACGATACTAACCGGTGTATCCAGTGATGCTCTATACGGGGCGCTGCCGGTACGTGGAACTAGCACTTCAATTGCGAAGACTGGGCAAACTTCGTCTTCTCCATATAATCCGGCCCCAGTTGGGTCTGATGGGAATCTACAGATGGGTGAATCTTGGCCTAATCCACGTTTTGTAGCGGGTAGTGGAGCAGCTTCTGATTGTATCACCGATAATTTAACAGGTTTAATGTGGAAGAAAAACCTAACTTATAACACCTATACTTGGTATAATGCTTTAGATTATGCTAATAATTTAAATTTATGTGGTTATAATGATTGGCGAATTCCCAATATTAATGAATTTAGAAGTATAATTAATTATGGTTTTACCAGCCAGGTAAGTTGGTTAAATAGTCAAGGGTTTCATAATGTGACTGATGATTTATATTGGACATCCACAACTTATGCATTAAGTACTGGTTCGGCGTTTGAACTTGATCTTTATCAAATTGGTGCGCCGTATCCTGATTCTAAAGGTTATGATACTTATATAATCCCAGTTCGCGGTGGGAATTAAAGGTTTAAAGGTTATTTTCTGAATGGGAGTGGAATAAATATGGGTAACATGATCTACCAAACTGGAACTATCAATTCTTTGCTTGAGGCAGTATATGATGGCGATAAAACTGTTGCCCAAGTGATGCAGCATGGTGATTTTGGTTTAGGTACCTTTGATTTTATAGATGGGGAATTTATTGCTTGTGATGGAGTATGTTATAGAGCCGATATGGATGGCGTAATTGCTATTGCGGAACCCGCAATTAAAACCCCTTTTGCTGTAGTATCTAAATTTAATGCACATAAGAGGTTAACTCTCTCAAATTTATCTTTTCAACAATTAGAGCATAAGCTTGAAGAGCAATTTAATTCTCGTAATATTGTGTATGCAATTAAAGTGATAGCTAAATTCAAGCAAATTAGTTTTAGGAGTGAAGCTTGTCCAACTCGCTCTAAGCTAAAATTATCTGAATTATTGCCTAAAATTCAACGCTCTTTTACCCGAGATAACGTTGAGGGTATATTAGTTGGGGTATGGTATCCTAAGTATATGGCCAATATTAATGTATCAGGATTTCATTTTCATTTTGTGGATAGCCAACGCCAATTTGGCGGGCACGTATTTGCGTTTGACTTATTAGATGGGGAGGCACAAATCCAAGAAATACATTCCTTACAGATTGATTTAATTAATACTACGGACTTTCATAACGCCGATTTAGATCAAGACCACAGTGATGCTGTAGCTAGCGTTGAAAAAATGCGTTAGTACGGTAGCATATTTAATTCCGGTGAAACCCCCAAGCAGACTGGTTAGAGAAAGAACTAACTATATGCATCATTTGCTCGTTATAATCACCCTCTAACTGAGAATTACCATGAAAATGTTGTGAGCACAAATCAAGCTTATCAATAAACCTGTTGCTTAATTCGCGATTATCTATTTGACGATTTATTTGAGTACATTTTATGGGCTCTATATACATTTCTATTCTCCATAAGATATATTTGTTTGTTAAAGTAACGTTATTATAACACACCTTATTTTTAGTGTCAATATTTATAGGCTTTTATTATCAAATTTATTTTAAAGTAAAATAGCCTCAAGTAAGTTAGCTAAATTTAAGTGGGTTAAATTTTAATAATTATAATTATGGGTATCATTAAGGCTAATGTAGAAGAGAACAAATCTGAAATATTTTGGTGTTTTAAAAGTCATTATATAATTGTTGTATGAAGTTGCTTTTGAAAAAGTTAAAATACCAATTGCAAAATGATGGTAAGATTATGGCTTAATTATATTTGATTATTTATCCGCTATGCGCTTGGCGCATACAATAGCGGCATTTTTCGCTATGTAGTTGGCGTATACATATATGAAAATAATTGCAAGTATAAACCAATTTAGTGTATGATTATTACCTCAGATTTGCGGAAGTGGCGAAATTGGTAGACGCACTGGATTTAGGTTCCAGCGCCGCGAGGCGTAAGAGTTCGAGTCTCTTCTTCCGCACCACGATTTTTCACTCATTTTGATCTAAAATATATCACTCATATAAACCAATTGATTTAACTAATTTTTTTAGTTTTTATTATCTCAAGAAAATGATGAAATCCCTCAAATAGAGTAAGTTTTTGCAGGCGAGCTCCATCACTTTTTACCGTTATTTACCACTGTTTAACAATTTTACGTCCCAACCACGTCCCAAAGAATTAGCTGAGTGAACCTGGTATTGCTCCATTTCTGGCTTAATTCGCTTTTGAAATTGATTTAAAAATTGAAATGAGATATGCTTTAATTCCAGCCATTGAGGTTCACCCATCTTAAAATAACTCAACTTAATTGTGAATACTTTACACTAAAATAAACTTAATAATAAAAGCCTATAAATATTGACATTAAAAATAAGGCATGTTATAATAATGTTACTTTAGCAAATAAACATACTTCATGGAGAATAGCAATGTATATAGACTACGTAAAATGCAATCAGATAAATCGCAACATAGATAACCGTGAATTGGCTAACAGGTTTATTGACAAGCTGGATTTATGCCCACAGCATTTTCGAAATAATATACAGCTAGAGTATGATTATGACGAACACATGATGAATATAGATATTTCGGCTGCAAAATCAGCTTGGGGATTTGGAATAAATTAATAATACGTAGCAAAAGTAACTATAATGCAAATTTGGTTTAACCATAGTTACTTAGACAATTAGCTTTTTACCTAGTTTTTCACCTTTGATAAATTTACCGTAGACTTCATAAATAGTTTTAGTATTCTCGTGCCCTACCATGCGATACAACACCTCTGGTCTATTGCCCATCATTAGCATATAAGAAATAAAAGTATGACGCATTTGATGAGGATTTCTATATTTAACATTAGCTGCCTCTAAAATTTTAACCCAATGTCTACGGAATATATTGGGTCTAGACCAAGGCTCATTAATCATCGGATTATTAAAAACTATATTATTGGTATGTTTATATTCTATCTGTGCCTTTAGGGCATCCAACGCCAGTGGCGTTAATTCCACTTCCCGTATTCCTGCTTTAGTTTTAGGTGATTTAGTACCACCTAATGATTTAGCTTTATTTACATGCACTATTTCATTCTCAAAATCTACATCCTCCCAAGTAAGTGCAAATATCTCCCCAACCCGCATGCCAGTCCAAAATGCAAACTGAATAAAATTTTTAATCTGCCCAGTTGCATGTTTTAAAATTGCCTCTTTTTCAGTAGTGTTAAACGGGTCAACTTCATAATCAGTTTGTTGACCATGCAGCCTGATCTCATTTTTATCTAACTCATCAAATGGATTAAAGGAAATTAAACTATTTTTTCTGGCTCTTCGCAAAATTTCTCGTAATGGCGTTAATATAACTATCAACCGTTTTTTGCTTAACTGGCGTGAAGCTATAAATTCTTCTATAATTTGAGAGGTTATATTTTCAAGTACCATATTTTCAAAATAGGGAATTAAATGTTGTTTAAAAACACCTTTATAACTCATTAAAGTAGCATAACTTATAGTTTTATTTTTATGCCCTAATTCATAACGCTGCAATTGTTGTTCAAGTAATGACAACATCGGTTTTTGCTGCTGTAATTTGGCATAATTGATATCTAAAGGTTCTAATTGCCGAATATCAGTGAACATTCGCCTATAATTACTAATATAGAATTGTTCTCGTTCCAAGTCATTTTTAATGGATATTAATAACTTCGTAGCTTTCTCAATATTTTGGGGTTGCGCTTCCAAATTAGTGGTTACTCGATAACGTTTTTTATCAAAAGTAAAGTCAAATCTTATATTAGTACCATGCAATTGTATACCACGAGGTAGCGTAATTTTTATACTAGGTTGTTCCATTTTTTATAATCCTCTAAACATCCATATTCATATCTGCCATAATGTCCTTTTTTAACCACAAACCCATCATACCAGTCACGCTTTTCTGTACGATAATATACATGGCGCATAGGTCGATTAATTTCTTTTAAAAAATCTTTGATTGGTATCCATTTACTTTGCTTTGCTATGGTTGCTTTATTCATTAATATTTCCCAGCAAATTTATAGCCATTTTCTGTTTCATGGGGTAACCAACGCCCATAATGCTTAATCAACATATCGATATCTTTATGTCCCATTTGATTAGCTACCCAGAATATATTTTCGCCATTACTCAGTAAAGTAGATGCATAGGTATGGCGCATTTGGTAGCAATTACGGTATGGAATATTCAGCGTCAATAATATTTTGCGCCATGCATCGGATACTTTTACGCTATTTGCCCATGGCTTATTGGTATTAGGATTATGGAATACGTATGTACAATCTCCAGTATAACTGTGTTGGTTTTTTAATGCTTCCAATGCTTGGCTAAATAAAATCAAAGTGCGAACTCCAGATTTAGTTTTAGTGCCTTTTTCAACGTTATGCACCTTAGCTTGATGAATATTAGCAACTCTGCGCTCCAAATCAACGTCAGCCCATTTAAGCGCAATTAATTCGCTAGTTCTAAGCCCTGACCAGAAACCAAACTGGATTAAATTTTTAAGCTGCCCTTTTATGTTGCCAAGTATCACATCTTTTTCAGGTTCTGTAAACGGATTAATTTCAAATTCAGATTTTTTGGCTGTTGCTTTGATTAATTTATTTATGGCTATACCTTCTAGTGGGTTCCTAGCTATTAGTTCATCATTTAATGCATCTTCTAGCACATGCCTTAAAGGTATTAAACAGTTATTTATTGTTGTAGCGGTAACATTTTCAAACTTGGCTACCCATTTGCGTATAGTAGCTGCAGTTAGATTCTGTATAAAATGGCTGCCAAGCTCTGGAATTAATCTCCGTACTATAATCTTGCGATACCCTGCCAATGTTGAGGGGGACATATAGCCATTTTCTACCAATTTTTCATAATGCTGGAGCTGATGTTTAAATAATTGTTCACAGCGAATTTTCTTATTAACTTTAATTAATCCAGCTTTTTTTGCAAATTTTGACTCCGGAAAATATTCTGCATAATTAAACTCATTGCGGGCAATCTTGCTTAATATTTCAGTTCTCAAATTTGCACAATATTTAATATTAGCTTTAGTCAGTGGCAATTTTAACGTTTCACGACAACGCACTTTGTTATACATAAACATAATACGCAGTGATTTATTGCTCTTCCCAACTTCTATACCTGAAGGTATTGTTATTATTTTGTCCATTTTTTGTAATCCTCATTTTATAAAATAATACCTTTTTGCCGTTGTTCTTGTTTCCAAGTTTCAACATCATTTTTACTCCATATGAAGTAGCCATGCTTATCAACATATGGAGCTATAAATCTGCCCAAAGACATCCAACGGTAAATTGTAGTCCTGGTTTTTATATTGAGGATTTTCATAACCTCAAAAATTCCAATATAATCAGCCATGACTTACTCCACGATGTAATACGAGTTATACCAAGTACCAGTTACTTTATTACGCTTGCGTTCTGCTGCAATATTCATGCCACGTTTGCGTAATTCATAAATGTGTGCACCTAATCTGGTAATGCGAAACTTTTGAATAGCTTCCCACGTACTAATTTTTTTGTGCTTAAGTAAAAACTCTCTGATTTTTTCTCGTTGTGCTAACATAGTAATCTCCTCTGCAAAAATTTCATTTACAGTAAAGACGGTAAATGGATGTTACCGTACACATTCATAACAAAGCAATGTAAATAACATTACGGGTAATCATGTAGTTAGCTTTAGCTGTAACAACTACATTTTTTAAAGCTAACTCTATAATTTTATTAATTTGTTTGGGAGTACAATCACTAGTGGTAGAAGCCACTAAAAAGCGTAATTGTTCCTGCCCAAACATAACAAATGCATCTTTACTTAATTTACAGTTACGCATTAAATGGTAACTTATGTGATTAGCCAAATAATCAATGGCATTATTTCTATCATGGTGCTTTTTCACAAATTGTTTAATTTTTTTAAGCATTATTCATTTCCTTATAAAATTTATCAGCTTTAGCTACGATTTCGGGGGATATATCTACATCACCGTTATCTTCTGTAGCTTTTTGTTCAGTAAATTGTTCACCACTAGAATCTATTTCGCTACTATTAACAGTACTAATATCAATTACCTGTCGATTAATAGTATCAATTGCATTAATTACTGGCTTGGGCTTGGTTTCAAATTCAAATAGTGCATCATCGCCATGAATTACCTGCTCCAAATCGGTACTCATAGGTAGTCGTTTGGATAAACGGCGAATAACCGTCTTTTTAGCCATTTCTGACCAATGCTCATCCCATATCGACTTTATATCGGGGTATTTTTTCTTAGCTTTTTCAGTCATACTCATAGACCTAATTTTTTCAATTTCAGCAAAAATCATTACTTCACGGTAAATTGCCTTATCTTTAGTTTTAGCTATAGCATAGGCACATAAGGGCTTACCTTGATGAGTAAGTGATGGTTTATGGGTAATATGTTCCTCATCTCCTAAACAATAATCAAATTCATCGTTGTCATACACTACGTGTGCCGAAATATTAGTGATTTCCCCGCTATTGTGCATTTTTTTAATTAAGCCATTCACCATTGGCATGTATTGCACCAGTTGTTTATAGGAGCCATCTTTCTGTTTAGTTTTGTAAATTACTAATGCAGCCTCCCGTCCATCAGGGAGTAGTCCATCCTGAGCAGCTTTAAAACAGCTCATAAATAAACTTGCCCGATCAGCTTTCAATAAATCCGGCGTTTGTATTGAAGCTGTTTTTACAATTCTGGTAAATCGTTCAAATGTACAATTGCCAGGTAATATTGCTTGAAAATCAGCCCTACGTTCTACAAATTGCATCTCCAGCACTTGTAATGCATTTTGGGTTTTTGGTTGTGTCATAATTACTCCTCCAAGTTAAATTTATTCATTGCCCAGTTAGGTAAACCTATAGTTTGTACCTTATCTTCATAGCCATACCATTTGCCACTCTCTATACAATAGTTGTACAAATTTAATAGTTTGCGGTTTTCTTTTAATCCAATATCTAACATAACATCATCACCTGCAAGAAAGCTGCATTCAAAAGGTGCAATCTTCTCCACCGGAATAAATATAAAAGTTGGATAATCAGAAGTTTGGTATATGCTTTTAACCGCATTACAGTAAAAAGCAAGCTGGTTATAATAGCCAAATGTGTAAATAGACTTAGCAAATTCACCAGGTTCAGCATTAATGGTAGTTTTTAAATCAATAATTAAGCCGTTGGGAAATTGATCGCATGGTTCGATTAAGTAGTCAAGTTTTGCTTTACAGCTAATGCCTGTATCAGTATCAGTCCAGTATAATTCATGTTCAGGCAATCCATTATTAAGTAGAACCCGTGAAGTTTTTTTATTTAAAACCGCATCGCGAATACTTTTAACCGCAGCCATATCTTCGGCAGAAATAATAATTTTATCCAGATTATTAGCAGTAAACTCAGCAAACGCTAATTTACCATCTTTGGTGCGTTTATCAAAATTAGGTGAAACAATATAGCTTTGAATAAATAATTGATGTTCAAATAAGCACATATGCACCGCTTTACCAAAGCGCATGGCATCAGTTTCAATGACCTCAACTCCTTCTACATGCATTGTCCAGAAATGTTTTGGTGAACGTTTTAAATCCTTCAATTTACTTTGAGAAATAGCAGGGTTATCATAATAGTCAGTCATAGTGCCTCCATTATTATTAATAAACATTTTTTGCATAAGTCTTGTTGTTTATGTTTTGGCAAAAATAGTGCACTACATTGAGTACAAGTAGCACAATTGCATTCATGGATTAATTTGCCACATGGGCAAAAATTATTTGATGGTGATATAGTTAAAGTTAAGGATTGGTAATTATTATCCTCTCGTATGGTATCGTCCATTATCTCGCTTTCATTATTAAATTTAATGCTTAATGACGCTACCCAACCTATGCTAAAATTACTACCAACAAGGATAATGTAGTGTATGTTAGGGTTGGGCAGTTCATAACGGTATTATCTCATATTGAGTGAATAATTGCAACTATATTCATCCATCATGAGTTAAAATAATTTTAAATTAGGTGGTATTATGGAATCTAATTACGATTAACAATATAAAATATTTAAGATTTATCAATAGATTATTTAGAGAGACTATAGAAAATGCATACGGAAATAAAAATAGCAATTCTATATCACAAGAATTGCTATTTTTTAAAATTAAAGAAAGAAAAGCTAAATTAGTTTTTCATAATTATTCTACCACATTGGGACTAATTTTAATACAACCATTTATAAAAGCACCGCTAAATGGAAAGTCATTTTTCTTTCCGTGACTAAATCGGCTATCTTTATCAAATAATAATGCACTATTACTAATTTGCTTATAATCAGTCGGGTCATTATGATAATAAGAGAATTGTACTGTTGATGCAGCATGGTATAAGGAAGCAGGACTATTTTCACAATTTGCCAATATGCCTTCTTGGTATTTTTTAACAACACACTGAATTTGTTCTAAAACTCTAATATTACTATGACTACGTAGGATTTTTGCATTAGATTCAGCTAATGTTGGATAATTTAGTGAATAATAAACAGGTAAATTACTGCCTCCTACAAATTGAGCTGGTTCCATAATTACTGGTTGGTTAGTAAGCTCATAATTTTTTATATACGCTTCTTGGAGAGTAAGAATAGGCGCGGATAATTCATCTGTTGCTGGTCTAAACCCAGGAGCACTATTAGCAGCTATTACAAATAAATGTCTTGCTGTGGCTAAAGCATACGGCATAAAAACGCTTAAGTTGCTGCTTTGTTCAATCAAATTAAAGGCGGTATGCCAAATTAATATTTCATTATGCCACATTTTATATGAAGAGCGGTGAATATTTAATAACTCATTGTAAACCAATGACCATGCTGGATCGCTTAACTTATCTAACCACTTGTTAGAAAAATATAGGACTTCCAGACGCCATTGGGATGAACCATTTTTTAGAATATCTTCAAATACTAAACAATGTTCCGGATAGCCATCAGGCTGGTTTAAAGATAAATTATGTACCTTCTTTAATTTACGATGATTAACTGCATTACTAATTTTAGATAACATAAATATAGATCGTGCCCCAGCATTTAAATTCCAAATAAAAGGAGATGAATTAGAATGTTGCCTCCTTCTATTAATTACACTATCCACAATTTTAGCCAATCCAAACATATTGCCTGGAGATAATACCTCATATGGCATAATTCTGTCCCCGATTGGCAAATAAAATTCAGCATTTCTATTTAATAACACTCCTAGGGGAGTACGATTATTATTGCCATAATGTAAATCATTAGCTAATTGAGGAGGTAGACTATCACTATTGACCGAAATAGTCCCCCCCTCAGCCAATGGTAATTGAATATTTCCACGATTAATAACAGGAGTAGCAAATGGATAACTTGCTTTATAAAGCGTTAAGCTGGTATCTGGAGAAACATTATTAATTACCTTAACTAAATTAGGATGTAGATTCTGCAATAATTTACTTGCGCTATCCCAGTTAATTTCTTCAATATCAATTGTTCTATCCTCAGTAGTTTTAAACATAAAATCTTCCTTATTAATTATCACAATATAATTAGCTTGTAATAAGACACGTAACAATACCTTATATGAGCGTTATTATAACATCGCTATTTAAGTTTTTCTGCTATATTGACCACATATTTTAAGCGGCGAAAAAAGGAATATTTTCAAGTTGGCTATAGAAAAAAAGATAACTTCATATACTCGTTATCTTTGAATCTTCGATTTGGGTTATATCTTATAAAATGCTCTCTTATGCTAAAGTTTATGTAAATTCTTCACCACCTCTCGGTCAAGCTTATTTAAATACTTTAAGTATGGAGGCAATAGTTCTTCCCTATAATTGTCACTGGTAAATAAATAAAGTTTAGTGTAGCCCTTTTCATGTAATTTAAGGGCAACGTCAAACCCATTTATATCGTACTCGTTACCATCATAATTATAAGTACTATCAATAATCATTCTTGTATTTAACGGGTATTGATCTACATTTTCTAAAAAGCTGATCGGGTCATAATAAACATCTACTTTCATGTCCTTATAGTGAGTTTGAACTATACTATCAATAAATATTCTTACATCTTCAATAACCACTAGATCCACTTGCTTACTCTGTAGTTCAAATTTTTGCTCAACTTGGATCTTTATATTATGAGCTAAGTCTTTGGGCAAAATTTTAATACCAATTTTGCCAGCTGCGCTATGTAATTTAGGATCAGCATAGTGACTGGTAACTAAAACACATCTTCCTAACTCAACTTGTTCTATTACCTGTAAACCATTTAACTTTTGCCCAAGTAGTTCATAGTCAGTCAATAGATATATATTCTGCTTTTCGTCAGAAGTTAAGCTATTAATAAAATTAACTGCTTCTTCTCCTGCAGAAAAATGCTTTATTTGTAATGTAGGGTTTGCTTCCAACATTGCTTTAAATCTAGTATCCCATGCTTTATGTATGGAAGCTTCATCATCTAGTATAACTAGGGTATCTTTTGGAGTAACTTTAATTTCTGTAGCAATCCAGTTAGGTGCGGTAATTCGTGGGAATTTAAGAGTTATTATTGTGCCTTTACCAACTTCAGAGTCAATAAAAAACTCGGCATAGTTACGGCTTAAAGTTTCCCGTATTTGCATCATTCCTATCCCATGACCATTTTCTTTACCTTCCGTAACCTGCATGTTATTCATAATCTTCTGTTGTATCTCGGGAGATATTCCCTTACCTGTATCACATAACCTAATAGTTATCCATTCTTTATCAGCATTTAATTTTAGAGTAATATTGCCAGGCTTTTTATCTAGGGCATCTACCGCATTATTAATTAAATTAGACAGCATACGCTTAAACGCATTCGGTTCTATTTTAATGAAAGCAAAATTAGAATTTTCTGCCTCATGGGATAACTTAACATTCCCATCAGCTTCATCAATCTGGAACTCAAATTGTATTGGCAAATCCTTATATTGGTACCGTTTTTGGCTTATAGCTTGAGAGAGAGCTGCATAGATTAAGATATGCTGAGGTACATCATTTTCTGAAGTACTATGTGTTGGATTGAACCGATTGAGCATATTATTTGTAATATCCGTAATGCTAATTGCTGCCTCTCTCAAAGCTATTCTCTCATTTTCAGGAAGACCAGTTGCAGATTGCATAATTGTTTGCAACGTCGCCAGTGGAGAACCTATATCATGCACCATTTGACCTACTATGCCACGAAATTTTTGTTGTTCGGCAATTGCAGCTTGAAAAGCTTCATTTTTAAGCTGTAATAATTTTGTTTCATTTATTTGGCTTTCTAATTTTAATTGCTCCTCTTTAAGGGCATTTTGTTCTTGTACACGTTCAATCTCTCTATTAATACGCTCGCGTTCAAATATTAGCCGCTGTTTATCTTGTTCATCTCTATACTCAAATGCATCAGTAATGACTTTCTGCAAAAATGTAAATTCTTTAATAAAGAATTCAGGGGTTACTTTATCTATGCTATTCTTTAACATTAGGTTTTTAATATTATTTATGATCTGCTTAAATGGTGCCTCAAAATGTTTTCCTAGATAAAGTGACAAAACAATAATAATTATCGAATAGATCATTATGAATAATGGCAGTCCTAAAAATACTGTATTTTCTATCATAGAAAAAATATAAGCGATGATAAAAAAGAGTAAAAAACTTATCACTGAAATATTAAAACACCAAAATACTAGCTTACTTTTTATTGTATCATCCGGTCTAAACCACTCATTAATATTATAGTTCTTATTCCTAAATATCAACAAAGTACCGAATAAATTAAATAATAAACCTAATAGCCAAAGTAATTCACCATAAAAATAAAGGTTTGTAGTCTGGGATATTGTAGAGTATATTATAAAAAAATTCCCTGATATTAAAATTATAATTCCCGCTAGAAAACGTGCTAATCCTTTACTTTCAATGTAAATTAGGCAAAGAATTACAAAATCATATGCAATAACTTGAGCAATAAATGTAAATATTTGCGATATGGTTGTTAAAGAAAAGAATGCGGACGCATAATTAATAGAAGACAAAAATAGTAAAATAACAGTAAAATTTATAGTTATTAGCGTTGACCACATTTTGATTCTTGATTTTACGTGTAAGATATGCTTATTTAAAATTTTATAGGCAAAAATTATAATAGCTGCAACCCAAATAGAGAATGGTATGAGATTTAGTATAAATGGCAAAAATGAAATATCAGTTATGTTAAAATAAAGATAAGTTATCAAATACCAGGATATATCATTTAGTAACAGTCCTATGTTAGCTATGGCAAACCACAATAGAATTTTTTGATTTTCTTGATCCGAATTTTTATATATCTTTAGAGCTATAAGAACAGTAAAAAAATGTGGGATATATACAAGTTTAGCTACAAGTAAAATAAGTGAGTCTATAT
>JAGOUD010000175.1 GCA_018061465.1 Burkholderiales bacterium | reverse complement strand
CCATTATAGTGTAAACCCTCATATTGCACTTTATACAACACTATATATGAGCAAATAGTCGAGATCAGGACTCCTAAAATAGCTAAGCTATGGCTTGCTTTTTTACCGATAGCAAATCCAAATAACCCAACTATTATAGATGAGATTAATGGCGCTAATATTATCGACAAATATAAAGAATTTTCTGACATTTTTTATTAATATCCTCTTCTCAATAAATACAGCTGTTATAAGTCCACATTAATTCAACCAATCTTCCAGTTCACTAATTAACCTTGTAAATTATCCATATCTTGCACATTAATCGAGCGCAAATTACGAAATAATATTATTAATATGGCTAATCCAATTGCTGATTCAGCTGCAGCAACAGTTAATGTGAAAAATACAAAAACCTGTCCAGCTAAATTATGTAAAAAGCTAGAAAATGTAATGAAATTAAAATTGACTGCTAATAGCATTAATTCAATTGACATTAACACTATAATTATATTTTTACGATTAAGAAAAATTCCCATTACCGAAATAGCAAATAATATAGCCGAAAGAATTAGATAATGATTAATGCCTATCATTTTATTTCTCCCTCAATATTATCTCTAACCATAAAACTATCCACCTCTGTTGGAATTTTTACCATTTTTATTCTATCCTTAGATACAGTTGCTACCTGAGAATCAATATTTTGGTACTTAGCATTTTTATTAGTCTTTCTGAGCGTTAGGGCCACCGCCACTACCAACCCTAAAAGTAAAATTAAGGACGCCAATTCAACCGGATATGAATATTCGGTATACATTAACCACCCTACTTGATAAGAATTGCTTATTTTGCTTGCAATATTTGTCGTAGAATCACCCATTACCACAATTGGTTTAGTAACCAATACCAAAATCATTTCACTTAAAATCACCACACCTAACAATAATGCCAAAGGTAGGTTTTTCCAAAAACCGCTTCTTAAAGTTTCTAAATCAATATCGAGCATCATCACCACAAAAAGGAATAATACCATTACGGCACCAACATAAATTAGAATTAAGCTCAACGCTAAAAATTCAACATTTAACATTAGCCACAAACAGCTCGCAGTAACAAAACTCAATACCAAGAACAATACCGAATGCACTGGATTTTTTGCTGTAATAACCCACAAAGCTGAAATAATTAAAATTGCAGCAAAAGCATAAAATAATATAATATTTATCATTCAAACCTCTAATAACTACCGATATTTATGATCAATTTCCCTATTTTTAGCAATAATTGGTTCATATTTATCCCCAATAGCTAACAACATTTCTTTAGTATAAACCAAATCCCCTTGTTTTTCACCATGATATTCATGTAATGAAGTTTCAACAATTGCATCAACAGGGCATGCTTCTTCACAAAAACCGCAAAAAATACACTTAGTTAAATCAATGTCATACCGTGTAGTTCTTCTGGTACCATCGTCTCTTTCATGTACATCAATGGTAATTGCAAGAGCTGGACATACTGCCTCACATAGTTTGCACCCAATACAACGTTCTTCCCCATTAGGATAGCGTCTTAATGCATGTAATGCTCTAAACCGTGGCGATAATGGAGTTTTTTCTTCCGGATAACGTAATGTTACTTTAGGAGTAAACAGCACCTTCCAAGTTACTGTCATACCGCGCAATAACTCAGTCAATAAAAAAGTATTTAAAAATTTTTTAATCATTATCTTACTTCCAAAGTGAGAGTGGCGATACCATCCACAAACCCAAGACAAAAATCCATAACAAAGTTATCGGTAAAAATACTTTCCAGCCTAAACGCATAATTTGATCATAACGATAGCGTGGAAAAGTTGCTCGATACCAAATAAACCCAAAAAGTAAAATACATACCTTTAATAATAACCAGTGAAATCCTGACGTACCAATTACCGGCCATGATGCTGGAAATGGAGACAACCAACCGCCTAAAAACATTAATGATGCCATAGCTGATATAGTTACCATATTCACATATTCAGCCAACATAAATAATGCAAATGAGGTTCCTGAATATTCAACAAAAAACCCGGCAACAATTTCTGATTCACCTTCACACACATCAAATGGAGCGCGATTAGTTTCCGCCACTCCCGAAATTAGATAAATCAAAAAAAATGGAAATAGTGGCAGCCAATTCCACGATAAAATACTCCCACCCAACATACCATGGGCTTGATTAACCACAATTTCATGTAAATCTAAGCTACCCGAAACCATTAATACTCCAACTAGAGCAAACCCCATTGCCAATTCATAAGATATCATTTGTGCAGTGGCACGCACTCCACCTAAAAAAGAATATTTAGAATTGCCCGCCCAACCAGCCAGAATTATTCCATAAATTCCTAAAGAAGAAATTGCAACCACATATAATAAACTTGCATTTACATGGGTAAACGCTAAATTCTCATTAAATGGAATTACTGCCCATACTAATAATGCGCAAGCTAAAATAATTAGCGGGGAAACGAAAAATATCCCCTTATTAATCTTATAGGGAGTTAATAATTCTTTAAATACAAATTTAAATAAATCAGCAAATGGCTGTAATAACCCCTTAGGTCCAACCCTATTAGCACCTAACCTAGCATGCATATACCCCAAAATTTTACGTTCCGCAAAAGTCAAATAAGCCACAAAAATAGTTAATGGCACTATTATACCAATGGCACAAATTAAATGCCAAACTGTATAACCTAAATAATTACCCAACATATGTTGTAATGTTTCCATTTACTACCTCGTATTTCTGTCTTCTAGGAACAAATTCTAACTTCGATTGCATCATACCTACCAGCAAAACCATTAGTCTGCTCATTCACCGCAAATATTACCACATTTTCTGGCACATTCTTACAAATAGCCACATTAAATTCACCCTTTACTTCACCTTGGGCAACAATAACCACCTGATCCTTCACCACTCCCAATTTATCTGCTAACTGTGGACTAATTGATAAAATAGGTAGTTTAGCATAATATGTTTCTTGTAAAGAACCTGCACGGCGAGTTATACTATCCACAGCATAAGGACCTTGAATACCAAAGCGGATTAGACCATTTAAATCTGGTTTAACTACTTTAAAAGGTATTTCACTTGCATTTGGTGAATTAGCAAATAATTTAATATCATTTATTTCTGGCTTTATTTCTGCTCGAATATCTTCAATACTATTGTATTGAAACTCATTTATTCCCAATTGATTAGCTAAAACCCGCAAAACTTTCCAACCAGGTTTAGCACTTCCCAGTGGTTTAGTCACTCCATTAAAAGTCTGCCATTTACCAAACATATTTATATAAGAGCCTGCAGTTTCAGTGTACGGTGTAATTGGCAATATTACATCAGCATATTCTTTCATCTTATCATTAACAAATGCCGAGATTACCATTACTGTTTGCGCGGCCCCTAGTGCAGATAATGCTTTTTGTGAATTATATGCATCCTGCTCTAATTCCGTATTAAATAATATATACGACTTCAAAGAATTAGTTAACATTTGATCAACATTCATTCCTTTAGCAGCTATTGTTTGATTAAACGCGCCTTTATAGGGCACACAACCAACTATTTTTGCACCCGCCTCATTGGCACGACCTGACAATACTCCAAATTTACCCTGAATATTTTTACTTAACTGCTGTACCAGACATAATATTTCAGAATAGTTGGGTAACGATTTTGCAACTTCACCTAAAATTATATATCCATTATTTTCCATCATACTCTTAGCAATTGCCATTGCTCTGTCGGATACTGCAACTTCACTTAAATCAATTGCTCCACAATCCCCCGAAGCTTTAACTACTTGGGCTAAAAAATAAGCAACTTCACGACAGTCACAGGTAACTTGATTATCAACTTTGCATAATAAATCTTCACTCATTATACTAATTACATTTAATTGAGTATTACTATGCAAAACAGCTTGACGAATCCGATGAGCTATAAGGGGTTGTTCTTCACGTAGCACACTACCAATTAATAAAATAGCTTTGGCATTCTTTAGTTCTTCAATTGAGTCGCCCAAGTATACAGGATCAATACTATTC
>JAGOUD010000174.1 GCA_018061465.1 Burkholderiales bacterium | reverse complement strand
GATTTAGGTGAATTGGTCAAATATTTTGAAGAGGGAATGTCCTTTGAAGCGGTAGATAGCTTGGTCAATAACGTTGTTAGTTTAGATGATGCATCAGCTGAGGGCGAAGTGGCTGAATTTTTCAATGCTAATAATTTTAATTCAGCACAGATTTATATGATCTTAAATTATATGTATGATACTTTAACTAAGAAATATACCGGTAAATCTAAATTGTTAGCTTTAGTAATGAAATTAATTAAACAGTTTGAAAATCAAGAATCAGCATATTTATTTGAATTTTTTTCAATTTTGCGTCAGCCACAGTTAAAAGCAAATACGGCATTAATTAATGGTATGGCATTGGTTAATTCGGGTAACGCAGCTGTTGCTTCAGTAAAATCAATGTTAGGTTTTATTCATGATTCATTAAATGGCAGTTTTGAAAATATTGTATCAACTTGTATGAAAAATAGGGCGCATATCTTAAAGCGGTTAAGTGGTGAGAAAATTTCTTTTGAACAAAAGTCAGAGTTAGCTGAATATTTACGTTTTGAAAAAACTTTAATTGCGCTGCATTCAACTTATATGCTGGCAAAAAGATGGCGCGATGACCAAAAAAGGAAAAAGCCAACGTGGAAGAACGCCAATGATGAGGATGAGGAAGATGAATATAATAATGAGCCGCAGAATAAATTACAGTCACGAATTAATAAATTAAAAAGAAAGCGGCAAAATGGCACGAAGATGGAGCTTGAAGTTAAGAAAAATAAAGAAGAGGCTAAAGATCCTAAAGCCCCAGAAATAATGTTAGAATTAATTGAAGATGATCATAAGCTAGTATCATCTTTGAGTGGGTTTGCTGAGAGCGGTAATGTGAGCGAAATGTCAGTTATTAATTTATGCAAACAAATTATTAATGGTAATAGTAAAATTTTTACCATAGGTTTTTTAAATAGGTTGATTTATTTTTATAGTAAATTACCGTCGTTAATTTACGGCTATTCTGAAGCACAGCAAGAAAAAATAGTGCATGGGCTGCGCAATTGCGTTTCTCAAGCTAGTGCGCGCGAGAAAAATAATGCTAAAGTTACTTTTTCGTTTTTAAAAAAACGAGATGATGAACAAACAGTTAAATATACTGTATAGGTGACGTGTAATGGATAATGTAATTAATGAGGCGCCGATGATTAAGGTGCTAAAAGCTGAAGAGGTCGTGTTGCTAAATGAGGTACATGAGTATAGTCAGCGTATGCGGGAAAAAAGTGATGAATTAGTAAAGCAAACGGAAGATGAGTGTGAAGAATTAAAAAATGAATTAAAGCATGCACAGCAGCAGCAATTGGCTAAATTATCTAAAGCAGTGCATGAGCAAAATCAAAAAAGTGTGCAAGGGGTATTGGAACAGTTAGAGCGTAGTTTATATAGTGTAGTATACAAAGTATTAAATAAACTACAAATTAATAGTTTTAGTCGGCAACAGATAAATGATACGATTAAAAATGAATTGCGTGAAATTGTTCAAGGGCATAAGTTAATTATTCAATGTAATACGGTCAGCCTAGAGCAGGTGCAGCAAAATTTATTGGGAATAGATGCACAAGTAACATATAAAGTTAATAATGAACTACAAGATGAAGAATGTGTGATAGATTCAGGCTTATCATTAATCTATATTGATTTGGCGCAGTGCCGCAATAAGATTATTGAACTTCTTAACCATGACTTAATTTAATTATATTTTACAATAGGAGTAAAAAATGGCAAAAACCCCAACTATAGATGTGGATAAATTAGAGAATTCTGATTTTACTAAAGCTGAATTGGATTATCTATACAACGTAGGCGTAACTAATTTTAAAACTAAGAATTATCAGCGGGCATTATCAATGTTTCAATTGTTATTAATGCTTGATTCAGAAAATCCGCAGTATATGAAAGCTGCAGCTGGTACTTACCATGTTACCAAAAATTATTTGGCTGCAGTGTTGGCATATCGTTATTGTTATGTACTAGATTCAAGTTCAGCGAATAATGATTGCAAATTTTATGTTGGCGTTTGCTATTTTGAAACCAATAATTGGGAGCTTGCTCAATTAGAGTTTGAGCATTTTTTAGAAACGGAAGCCCAAAATATACCCGAATTAAATAAAAAAGCTAAACTATATTTATTGGCAATTGAGAAGAAATTGAATGCCCCGGCGAATCAAGCCGCTACAGTTGAACATGCAGTTAATGGTTGAATTATTATTTCTACAGATCGAAGGTTTTTGTGAACAACCATAGATGATAGAATAATGCCCCACCCGTAAAGGGAGTATATCAACTTACCAAAGACGATAAAGTTATGGTATGGTTATTGTTTATTTAAGGTGGGGCTAGTTATGGGCGTATCTCTTATTGGTGGAGCAGCTGGGATTGTAGTACCTGTTAATACTTCACCCACGAAACCACCTTTGTCGTTATTTAGTGGGGGAAATAGACAGGGTAATGTTTCTCCTCCTAAAGCCGGACTAAATGGTTCTACTGGGTTTTCTAGAGATATGTCGCCCGGAAAATTGTTTGCGTATTTCTTTAATAGCGGAAATAGTCATAAAGAGATTCATTCGTTAGAAATTACTCCGAGTAATAGTGATAATTATTCACTGCCCTCTTCGCTTTCTGGTAGTGATTCTTTAGATGAAAATTATAATAGTAAGAGTCATTCACCGATCTCTCCACTTTCTGCTAGTCCTTCTTCAGATGGTTCGGCTCATAAGGAATCCACTACTCTATACAATAGTGGAACATCAATTATCAATCAAGTCCGTAATAAAGAGATCAGCCACGAAGAAAAGAGTGCGCTCGTGCATGCGATTGATTTAATAAAAACAACTCCCGATATTAAAAAGCTTTTGGTATCTATTATCGAGATTAAAGGAGTTGACTGCTTCAACCTTGTGAGGTCTAGATTATATTTGCGCAACTATTTGATTATACTTGTTTATTTCAAACATCAATTGCAGACAAAGGGCAAATTTACCAATTTTGAGTTTGATAAAGATGAGTTTAATAAATTTAAGGGCTGGTTGGAAGACAATTACACTGGAGATATGGCATCTCTTAACCTTCAACAGAATGATTGTGAAAAAATTAAAGTGGTGAATGGTGTAGTTAAACATACTCTGCATGAAAATGATTATAATATGCAAGTTAAAATTGATAAGCTTAACTTGAATAGAAATGAAATCAAAGTGCGGGCGATGAGGAACTTCGAATATAATATTGTGGGTAATTTATGGGATGATATATTAAAGGTGTATGCGTATTGTGAACATATGGTTTATGATTTTTTTATGCAAACGCGTGGTGTTAACAAAAATTTATTACCGAGTAGAAGGCTGGATTCCAGGTTAGCCCTTAACAAAAGATGGGATATAGCAAATAAAGATGAGTTGATGAGGTGTTTTAACGCGTCGTATGGTGATGTTCCTTTAAAAAATGGCACTTTTTGGCAAATTGGCAAAACTCAATATGCTGGATATAATAAGCCCGCTGACTTGGAGAAATTATTTAGCCCAATATTTGAAGCCGTTAAAATTATGGAAGACGTGGATTCGTTAAATTTATTTATTCATATGTTTACCAGCGGAGTGCGTAATCCTCATGTGATGGGAGTAAAGGTATATAAATATACCAATTTGGTAGATACTACATTGAATTATTTTAAATGTTATTTTATTGATCCTCACAGTAAAAATGATGAAGTTGGGCATACTGTAAACTTGTATCCAGAACGATTTAAGGATAGAGAATATATACGTAATGTAAGCCATCATATTGTACAACGATTACATAGTTTAAGACAAGCTGTAGCGCGTAAAGATGCTATCTTTTTAAGATTTATCTGTTTATATCCTAAAGAATTAAGAACAATTACCAGCAAAATTAATTTATTGCCAGAGACTTTTGAATCCGCCCTTACAGTGTTGGGAGGAGAGGGGCATATTTTTAAATACAAAGAAGATTTTATATTGGCTTGGCTTATGTATGATGATAGTAATATCGGTAACATTTTAGGCAAAAAAATTATTGTGCAGCAGCTTATGGAAAAGATGATAAAGAGCGAAGTGTTATCATCGTGTATGACTACAGCTAAAGCTAAAAATAAT
>JAGOUD010000172.1 GCA_018061465.1 Burkholderiales bacterium | reverse complement strand
ACTTACCACTTACCACCTACCACTTACCACTTACCACTTACCACCTTCCACTATCTGGCCTGTGTTTCATAATAATGCTCCGCCAAGCCAAACCGCCGCTCTGGTGCCCGGCTTTCCAACTGGTGGAATTGGGTGGGCCTCAAGCCGGTAAAGTTTTGGTAATCGCGCACGAGGTGCTGATAATCATAATAGTTGCAATCGATGGCGATCTGCAGCCAATCCCGGTCGGGATGCAGGTTCTTTTCCCGGAACGCTTTGTCGAAGCGCACCAGCCGGGCATACGTTTTGGGGTGTACCCCCGTGCGTTCCAAAAACTTCCGCTCCAATTGTTTGGCGCTCAAAAACGATTTTTTGGCCAATTGGTCCAAAGTGGTGGACGGATTGCCCAGCATCCACTGGCAAACCGTATCCATGGGGTGGCTTTCTTTGGCGGCTTTGTGCACCAATCCTTCCACAAATTTATCGGCAATTTAAGTTTATACAAGATACCGTAAATAATCCCTATTTAAATTCTGCTGCAATACAACATCTTATATTATGCCTTAATACTGCCATACGCGGCAGTACTTATCCTCAAAATAATAACTTAGATTATAATATAAATACCGAATTAAAAGAATTATTTAATAGAATTTGCGACATTAAATATAAATATAATTGTAGTAAAAATTATACTAGCATTATGGAATTTTTAACCCTCATTGGAAATAATACTTATGGACAAATAATCTCTAACCATGACAAAAATGAATACACTTTAATTCATTGTTTACCAGAAGAGAAAAAGCAATCAACCGCAAATCTATGCACAAAAATTAATGAGACCTTATTTACCCCCCAATCAGCACAACATCTTATGCAATGTTTAGATACGGGAAAATATGTTGATAGTTTAGAATTAGATAACCACACAAATCAACAGTTTCAAGATTTATTTAACCAAATTTTAACAATTAAAGTAGACAATGCAAGTTTGCCACTTAATAAACAATCTAAGCTCTATCTTGCTATAGCAGCATATTTAGCATTAGCTAAAAATGATAAATCTGGCAAAAGCATACAATACACAGATGAAGCTGAGAATTCATACTCTTTAACTTACTATTCACGAACTCATAAAATTTTAACTGCTATCCAAGGTACATCTTTAACTCCACCTGCCGCAAAACATCTTAGAGAATGCTTAAAAAATAACGAATATTATGAATACCAGGGTTTATCCTCAGATCACACAACAAATGAACAACTTCAACATTTATTTAATCTTATTAAACCAATCAAAATAAATTCCACCTCTTGGTTATATACTCGGAGTGACTTTTATAATATGATAAAAGAATATTTAGAATCAATTGCAAATAATATACCTAAACAAATCAGATATACGGAAAACAATATCTCTTATACTTTAATTAGTCAGTCGTCAAATACACCACAAACCTCTCTTAACGATTTATTTACAACTATTCAGACCATGTCGTTTACCGATCAAACAGCACAACATCTTATGCAATGTTTAGATGATGGGGAATATATTAATAGTTTAGAATTGGATGACCAATCAAATCAACAGCTTCAAGATTTATTTAACCAAATTTTATCTATTAAAATCGTAAATAATTCCCTTCCTCTAACCCAAAATAGCGAATGTTATCTCACCATAATAAAATATTTAACATTTATTAAAGATAGTATTAATGGGCAAGTAGTTTATTCTGATGCAGATGATCAACAATACCTTTTAACTCATCATTTACCGATCGGAAAATTATTTCAACAAATACAAGAGGCACAATTAACGTGTGAGGAAGGCTCTTTGCTTTTTAATCAATTAATTTATAATTCAGCAGATCCCATTATTTATGATTATGATAGAATTCCTAAGAACAAAACAAAACACGAGATTGAAGAGTGCCTCAACGGTTTATATCAGCACATCGTCTTACTTAAACCCACTACACGATTAACTACCCAGGAAGAAATTAATAATCATCCTTATCATATTATTTTAAATTATTTAGGGAAGATTATTACCAACCAGCAGGTAGAAGAAATAACTTACACCCCTGCTACTAAGAGCAGCTATATTCCAACAGAGCCGGAATATTCAATTACCTTTCTTTCAGATCATAAGTCTCAAAATCATCACCCTATACCGCCAACTATTGATCCTACGAGAGTATATGAACCTAATTTAAATCAACCTATAGACCCGAAAGCTCTAATTACATTACTTCAAACAACTCAAATATCCCAAGCAGATGCAAAAACAATTCTAGCGAGTTTAAACCCAAACATCACACTAACATTCGATGACGAAAATGCGGATTCTATAACAACCATATCTCAGCAATTAAATGAAATGAAAAACAGTATGACTACTGATACAAATCCTGAAAAAGACTCACTATTTCATAGTATAATGAATTATTTGGCTCTAATCGCAACAAATACTCAAGGAATCGTTATGTTGCCGCTTGAGGTAACTGCTTCCAATTTTTTAATCAGTAAATTTAGCATGGCTGATATCGTAGAAATTAGTTGGTTAAAGTCAATTGATGAACAAGAATTACCTCACGAAAATTTTTTTAAAAACCAAACCAACATCATTTTAAATTTAGAATCTAATAAAAAACTACACAATAAATTGAGTAACCTACTTAAAAATGAAAATTTTGTAACTATTATGCAAGGATATTTTATCTATAAAATGCTCATGTCCTTTAATAGTGCAAATCAAGACAACTCTAACCTTGCAATAAACTTTGACCCCAACAATCTTGGTCAATTCATCAAAGATATTCAACACCATCTGGATACGCAAATTTCATTAATTTGGAAAGATAACGCTATGCCTACATCTGACCAACAAAAGAATCCCTACATTAGCCTTTTATTACGCAGCTTATTTTTATGCTTTTCTAAAAATGTTTCATCCCACCCGGATAGTTTGCAAGTTCGCCAGCAACTTATGGATGCTATTAATAAATATAATCAAAAAATACCTACGAATAGCGAACTTAGGTACTGGGGCATTGTAGAAAGCCCAAACCTAACAAGCCAGGCTAAAAGTAACCAATTAGAACGCTTAGCCCCTATATATCCCCGCGCATGGCTTACTCTCGGAAACATCCATTATAGTGACCCTGGCTTTACCGCTTTAGAGACGGCACTTAATTATTACAGGAATGTTGCAGACACTAATAACCAGCCATATTTTAGCCGTGCTGCTTACATCTATGCTCTACACGATGCTAACAATAATTTTGAAGGTGATTATCAATTCTATCAAACAATATTACGGTATCGAGATCCAATTTCTGGAGAAATAAAAAAACTTCCCGAAGCTATTATCCCTGAAAATGCCTCTTCCGAAGCATTAACAAGTTTCAGAAAACACCTAACAGAAATTGGAGAAACCTTGTGGCCTATTAAGCCCATGCGTGCTATTCCTCTAACGCCACATACAACTCCCAAAACACCTCATCGGCGCAACCGGCAACAATCCTAGCTTTAAAAGCGTTATAATTTGCTAGACAAGGAGCGGATCGGGGGTTATATGCCCCCGCGACGACGGGGTCCGCTACCATATTTTTCCTACTTATGCGGATATGCCATCTTATATGGGTTAATCAAGCGTTTAAATTCATCTTCAGATAAAAACTTTAATACCTGATTTGCTTCACTTAGAGAACAATCATGCTCATCTGCATAATGAGCCATTTGCGATGCTTTATCATAGCCAATTACCGGGCTAAAGACAGTTACTAACATTAACGAATTCTGCATAAAATAATCAATTTTTTTCAAATTCGGCTGCATTCCATCTAATAAAAATTCTCTAAATGAATTACATGAATCATTAAGAATATTAATCGACTGCAAAACATTATGTATCATAAGTGGCTTATACACATTCATTTCTAAGTAACCGCCCGCTCCACCCAAAGTTACTGCCATATCATTTGCCATTACTTGCGCAGCAACCATAGCCATGGCTTCACATTGAGTAGGGTTTACCTTGCCTGGCATAATTGAAGAACCTGGTTCATTTTCAGGTAAAATTAATTCATGTAACCCAGCACGCGGCCCACAACTTAAAAGGCGAATATCGTTAGCAATTTTATATAAAGTATTAGCTAATGTTTTAAGAC
>JAGOUD010000173.1 GCA_018061465.1 Burkholderiales bacterium | reverse complement strand
ACACTGTACTGCTTCAAGTGCATCTAGACCAATAATATCTTCAATCTCTTGACACACTCGGTCAGGTTCCGCTGATGGTAAATCTATTTTATTTAATACCGGTAATACCTCAACTCCGAGTTCAATTGCAGTATAGCAATTAGCTACAGTCTGAGCTTCAACCCCTTGTGAAGCATCAACCACCAATAATGCTCCTTCACAAGCTGACAAAGAACGGGATACTTCATAAGAAAAGTCCACATGTCCAGGCGTATCAATTAAATTTAAATTATAAACCTGACCATCACGAGCCTTGTAGCTTAGCGCTGCAGTTTGAGCCTTAATAGTAATGCCACGTTCTTTTTCAATATCCATCGAATCAAGAACCTGGGTATTCATTTCACGCTTATCTAATCCTCCACAATATTCAATGAATCGGTCAGCAAGGGTTGATTTGCCATGGTCTATATGGGCTATAATAGAAAAATTTCGGATATTTTGTTGCATTAATATATAACTTCATAATGTAGATTAAAATCATTAAGTATAGCAAAACAATTTGCCAATTGGAGAGTATCACCACTAATTTCTAAAAGCAATTGACCAAAAGGCGCGTTTTTTATACGTCCCAGTTCCCCATGTAAAATACTAAAATTAATCCCAGTTCTACGTGAAACTTCACTCAATACTGGCAAAAAAGTTTGTTCGCCTAAAAATGATACCAAAATTAAATGATTATTGGTATTTTTTTCAAACCGGTAAAAATCGGAGACTTGTTCTAAATATTTGGTAGTTTCCTCTTCAATAATCAATTTGCGCGTTAGTTCATGTTTTGGATGTAAAATAATGTCACTTACTTTCCCCTCTTCTACAATGGAGCCATTGTCAATAACTAAAACCTGATCACAAATTTTTCTAATTACTTCAATTTCATGAGTAATTAGAACTATCGTTAATCCCAGTTTGCGGTTAATATCCAGTAATAACTCTAAAATACTATTAGTAGTTTGAGGATCCAATGCCGAAGTTGCCTCATCACTTAATAAAACTTTAGGGTTAGTCACTAGCGCTCGGGCAATTCCTACTCGCTGTTTTTGTCCACCAGATAAACTACTAGGATATTTCGTAGCAAAGCCGCTAAGTTCAACTAATTCTAAAGCTTCATGTACTACTTTTTTTATTTTATCAGGTGGATAACGTTTATGCAAAAGTAACGGCAATGCCACATTAGCATAGACAGTTTTACTATTTAATAGATTAACTCCCTGAAAAATTACTCCTATTTGTTGGCGTACCTGGCGTAATTCAGTTTGACTAATCGTAGTTAAATCAACTCCATCAACAATCACAGCACCAGAACTAGGGCGTTCAAGTAAATTTAAACATTTAATCAGTGTTGATTTACCAGCTCCAGATTTACCAATAATGCCGCAAATTTTCCCTGCAGCTACCTTAAAATTAATATTTTTTAATATTAAAACTGCCTGGTGCTCTACAATAAAAGATTTATTTAAATTTGTGATTTCAATCATAAGTTAGTCACGGAAATTATTAAACTGTAACGGTAATTCAGTAATATCTTGCTTTAGCAATTGCATCGCTGCTTGTAGATCATCCTTTTTGCTGCCATTTATACGCACAGTTTCACCCTGAATACTGGCTTGAACTTTCATTTTACTATCTTTTATTAGTTTAACGATTTTCTTACCTAATTCTTGGGTAATACCATTTTTTACAATTATAATTTCGCGAACTTTATTGCCGCTAACTTTTTCTTTTTTACCCTCTTCCAGCACCCGAGTATCAATTCCACGTTTAGTCATCTTATTAATCAGAATATCTTTAACCTGACTAAGCTTAAAATCATCATCAGCAAAAATAGTAAGCTCTAAATCTTTATTTTCTACGCGGGCATCACTGCCTTTAAAATCAAATCGGGTACTAACTTCTTTATTTGTTTGATCTAAGCTATTTGCCAGCTCAACTTTATTTACTTCTGACACAACATCAAATGATGGCATATTTATACTCCTTATTATACAATTATCTTCAAATAGAGCGAAAATGCACGGTTGTTATTTTAAACCTATTTGAACATATAAGGAATTGATTATATCACAGCACCATAGTTACACGTACTAAGAACATGTTATAACATTAAGCGTACTCCACACAAAACCAATGAGTATCAATTAGCCTACCTACCAAAAATGCAGGCTGTAATTTTTACTCAATCTTGATAATATATCGGTAAGCTAAAATTTTGTAATAAATTTTATTTCTAGTTGAGATTTACACTTTAGTGTGAATTAGGCTTTATGACCACCCAAAAAAGGAAATATAAATTAGCATAATTTTTGTACAATTAGTTAAGGTTACAAATTATAATTACAGCACGCCCAAGCACTAAATATTTTTATTGGAGTACGTACATGCAAATCAACCTCTCTAAGCTAAACCAACTAATATTGATAGCTCTTTTAATAATCGTCACTAATTTTTTAGGAGGCTGTAACTCTGGCACTGCATCCTCAGATAAAGCAATGACATCTTATTCATTAAATGATGAGTCCGGAGTAATTAGCGGAAGCAATATCAATGTAACAGTACCATATGGCACTGATACCAGCAAATTAATTGCAACCTTTACAACAACTGGCCAAAGCGTAAGCATAGGTTCTGTTGCTCAAGTAAGTGGGGTCACTGAAAATAATTTTGCTAATCCTGTAGTATATACTGTAACTGCTGCCGATGGATCCACAAACAGCTATACGGTAAGTGTTACTGTAACTCAACCTTCAGATAAAGCTATTACTGCCTATTCGTTAAATGGACATGCGGGAATAATTAGCGGGAATACAATAACTGTAGCTATGCCATATGGCACTGATGCAACGAATTTAACTGCCACTTTCAGCACTACTGGTACTGCGGTAATTGTAGATGGTACTTTACAAACCAGCGGCACTACAATAAATGATTTTAGCTCATCTGTAGTTTACACAGTAGTTGCGCTAGATGGAACTACTACAAATTATACTGTAACTATAAATATTGGTAAATTTGCTCATATTCAAAGTGGATTAAACTCATTTTGCGGCCTAGATACCAATGGCACAATATATTGCTGGGGAAATAATGGTTCTGGACAAGTGGGCAATGGTACCTATAAAAATGAATCTCATCCAACAGCGGTATCTAATCCAAACAATATAATTTTTAAATCTTTAATTGGGTTTAATTATAACTTCTGTGCAACTGATGAAAATAACAATCTTTATTGTTGGGGTTCGGGTAATTCTGGGCAAAACGGCAATGGTAATAGTAAAAATGAATCAGCTCCAAGCAAAGTACAATTACCAATAGATAGTACTACTCATACACCAATTACTTTTACTTCGGTTGCAATTGGTGGTAATTCTATCTGTGGAATTGGAAGCAATAAACATGTTTATTGCTGGGGAAATAACCAATATGGGCAAATTGGTGATGGAACTAATACCAATGCGTCTATACCCACACAAATTGTAATGGCTGATAGTACTGCTGAGAGTGAAACTTTTACTCAAGTAGATATTAATTACTATAGTAATGGTTCAACATGCGCAGTAGCCAGCAGTGGGAATCTTTATTGCTGGGGTGGTGGAGTTCATGGAGCACTTGGTAATGGAACCACTTCAAATGTTAATAAAGCAACTTTAGTTACTATGCCGGCTAATGGAGATAAATTTAAGTCTATAATTGGCATGGGTAATGGTAATTGCGCACTAACTACGACAAATACTGCTTATTGCTGGGGCTATAATAATTCGGGAGAAGGCGGTAATGGTATTTCTTATAGCGATTTTCTGGTGCCAACAGCAGTTTTAATGCCTACTTCAGAATCAGGGGAGTCAGAAACTTTTGCCACAATGACAACTAGTGTAAATACAGCTTGTGCTATTAGCACACTGGGTACTGCTTACTGCTGGGGTTATGGTTGGACTGGACAACGTGGTGATGGTGCAACTTCTAATCTTAATGTGCCGGTTAAATCACAATTAGCTAACCAAACATTGAGTATTAGTTCAAGCTATTATCAAAATTCAACCCTATGCGCAATTGATATTAACCATCAAGTTTACTGTTGGGGTGCGGGTAATTATGGACAAATAGGTAATGGCACTACTAATAGC
>JAGOUD010000171.1 GCA_018061465.1 Burkholderiales bacterium | reverse complement strand
CGCTATTAATAATTGAGACTTTTGCAAAAGTTAGAGAAATAGGGCATACAGTAAACCAATTAACTGTGCTCCCGGAAGGTTCACCAAAGCAAAAAGCATTGATTCACCGTACAGGTGAATTGCTTTCAGAATTAATTCAACCAAGCGAGCTAGATAAAGCAGAAACAGAAGCAAGTATTGAGTTAAACCTCGCATTAGTTAAATTTAAGTATACAGTCAAAAAATCAAAATCATGAAGTTTACTATATTTAAAATGCGAATTGTCAGATTAAATCGGAACTAATACAAATTATTAATTAAATTTGGCAAGGTATAATTTTGGATTTACACAAAATTTCTGACAGAGTCGGATTTTCCAATCTTCTGGAATAACCCCAACTTTAATTTGCTTATATCCTAGCGGTACTTGCTTAGTCATCTTTATTCCCGGCATTATTTTTATTATTTAGGAGCTTTTTCGTAGGTAATATAGTTAATTTATCTTGTTCCAACCGGGTTTTTTGCTCCATTTTTTGAATATTTTCAACAGACGGCAAATCTTCTGGCATAGTTCCACCTAATTCTTTAATGGTTTCGCGGACTTTTTTGCCAACTTCATAATGTGTTTGGTTAGCCCGGGTTTTATTTTTTACTTCATCACGCTTTAGTTTCTCTTCTGCTTGAGTTGCACGAAATAAATTAGCTGCCAATTCAGTACTGTTCATATGATCTAAAATTTTTTGAGATTTTTTTAATCCCTTTTGCTTATGAATGGCTTTAGCATCTAATCCACCATAAAGCCCTTTGTATCCATGATTTTGAAAAATAGCAAAGTCAAGGTTGGTTTCAACTCCTGCAAGTTGCGCTGTTTCTACTAGCTGTTTATTATGTTCTTTTAGTTCATTACGCAAGAATAAACGTTTGTGATCTTCTTTTAGTTGATTAAAGCTGTCTTGCTCTTGTAATTCCTGATGTCTGGTTTGAATTGCGAAATAAGTTTGTCCATTGGCAATAACTGGTTTTGAAGCATCTGCATTTTGGACAATCAAATAGCATGCGTACCGAGATAACGCATAAGAATCATAGGTTTTTGTAGCACCTTTACCATGTATTATCTCCTCGTGGGCTTCCACGAAGTGATCACCAACCGTATAACCACTTTTTTCACAAGCAATTTTAGCTTTTCCAATTACAGGCATAAAATTTCGATATTCTGCATAATCTAAAATTTTGGCTAATCCTCTGGCATACCAAAACTCATTGCCATAATCATCAACCTGTTTAGTACTTTCAAAAGTATCATGTGCTAAATTTGAAATGTTATTGCTCATATTCATTACCTTTTTTAATTTGTTTAGCTATTTGCTCCAATTGGGCTAAATCATCAGTATTGGCTTGCTCCAGTTCCTGATTTTGACGATGTTTATCAAATAAATCATAACGTTCTTTTGCTAATTGTTTCGCTACATTTGCTCTTATTGTTCCAGCATGAGTTAATAATTCACGTTCATTAAAGCTTAGAAATGCTTCAAGTTTTTGCTCCCATTCCGCCATAGTAAGGGCTTTGCGCTTGTACGCCTGATCTTCAGCATAATCCAGATACATGATTACAATGCGGTTTAGCTCGTTAATCTCTTCTTGTGAAAGATAATTTTTAGCCGTATCGACATCTATTTTTCTAACTTTTGAACCCATCCAAGAGGTTAAACCCATATTGGGTAACCCTGGATTGCTCCGACTAGCAATAATTTCGGCAGCAGTATGTCCAGTTACTGCCCATAACATTTTATTTTGAACTTTCTTAAAAAATAATTTAGCTTGATTACTGTCTTTATTATAATCAACAGCAGTAATATACAGATCTTTGATTTTTTGATAAAAGCGTTTTTCAGAAGCCCTGATTTCACGGATACGCGCTAACCATTCATCAAAGTAATCCCATTGCTTAACTTGCTTCAGACGATCATCGTCCATTGCAAAGCCTTTAATTAGATACTCTTTAAGAATGGTACTTGCCCATTTTCTGAATTGTATCCCACGAGGCGAACGTACTCGATAGCCTACAGATAAAATAGCTTCCAGATTGTAATGAGCCGTATTATAGGATTTACCATCTGCGGCAGTTATCCGGAAATTCCGGATAACTGAATACTCTTGTAACTCATTGTCTGCAAAGATAGTTTTTAAATGCTCGTTTATTGTTCTCACATCTCTATCAAATAAGGTAGCAATTTCTTTTTGAGTAAGCCATACCGTACCATCCACAGCTTTAAGAGTGATTTGAGTATTGCCATCTTCAGTTTCATAGATAATCAATTCACTATTCATGTTATAGGCCTCATGCGGTTAAATAATTATTCATTTTAGCTTTGATTGCAGCAAGTTCTACTTCTAGTTGTGCAATATTAGCTTCGGTTGCCTCTAAATCAATTGGCTCCTCTTCCTCAAAAAATATCTACATAGCGAGGTATATTTAAGTTATATTTATATTCCTTGTATTTATTAGCCTTTTTACGTTCTAGCGATAAACCAATTTTTATATAGGCCAATTCTTTAAGTTTCATTTTTTACCTCATATGACAATATTATAGCAGGGAAATTGCTGTAGACATACATTTAGCCTGCGTATTTAATTCCCGCTATATGTTCACATACAAATAAGGTTTGATATTAGCTTCACCCATTTTACGCACGAGCAATAGAGGGCAGAATTCAAATTAAAATATTTGCGAATAATGGGGGAATTGATGACGTGAGCAATAAAAACCTTAATTTATTGGCCTTTATTGTATTATAATCCTTGATATTTCGTAAATTATAAATACACCGAAATAGTGCCCAGTTAAAATCAGATTTACTTGAATTAGAGCGTTGGTATCAGTAAAATTTTAATATGTTTATCGTATATTAGGCTCGACAAAGTACAGGATTAAAAGATGAAGAGTATATATTAGGAATATGCTATAAATGCAAGATTATGATTATATAATAATAGGTGCTGGTATTATTGGCATTAATATTGCTAAAGCGATAATAAATAAATACCCGAAACGTTCCCTTTTAATTTTAGAAAAAGAACCCGAAATTGCTATGCACAGCAGTGGCAGAAACAGTGGTGTTTTACATACCGGTTTTTATTATAAACCCGATTCATTAAAAGCTAAATTTACCCAAATGGGTAATATAGCTATGACTAAATATTGTGAAAAAAATAATTTAAAAATTAATAAATGTGGGAAAGTGGTCGTTACTAGCAGTGAGAATGAATTATCTACATTACATGAATTGTACCAAAGAGGTCAACACAATGGCTCCAAAATTGTTTTAATTGATAAAAAAGAGCTGGCAGATTTGGAGCCAAATGCTATAACTTTTGAGAAAGCTTTATTTTCTCCATATACCGCTACTGTAAACCCTAAAGAAGTATTGTTTCATATGCTTACAGAATTACAATCTTTAAATCAAGTTACGGTCAAATTTGGCGAAGGATATAAATCTATACTTAATGGTAATAGTGTTTTGACTACCACTGGCAGCTATTTTTCGGCGGGTATGATTATAAACGCTGCTGGGTTATATGCTGATAAAATTGCTAAAGATTTTGGTTTTTCTCAAAACTATGTAATTATCCCCTTTAAGGGTATTTACTTAAAATATACTGGCCGTAACTTGAAAATAAAACATAATATCTATCCCGTACCTAATATGAATAATCCATTTTTAGGAGTACATTTTACAGTAACCGTAAATAACGAGATTAAAATTGGTCCCACTGCAATACCAGTTCTCTGGCGGGAAGGGTATAAAGGATTAGATAACTTTAGGTTTAAAGAATTTCTTGATATAATATTTTGGGAAAGTAAATTATTTTTCAAAAATAGCTTTAATTTTAGGGGGTTAGCTTTTGATGAAATTAAAAAATATTATCGGCCACATTTACTAGGTATTGCTGAAAATATGGTGCAAAAATTAGATAGTAAAGGTTTTAACATTTGGAGTGCTCCGGGAATTAGAGCGCAACTTTTAAATAAAACCACTCTAGAGTTACTACAAGATTTCGTGATTGAAGGTGATAATAATTCTCTTCATATTTTAAACGCGGTGTCACCAGGGTTTACTTGTTCTATTCCTTTTGCCGAGTGGATAGTTGAAAATTATCTAAATTGTAAGCTGACACAGCAGGGAACTTCATCTGGCTAACTATCAGGT
>JAGOUD010000170.1 GCA_018061465.1 Burkholderiales bacterium | reverse complement strand
TTAGTTATCTATTTAGTATATTAGAATCATTAGACGAAGAACCAAAATCAGTGGAGTACTATTTTCAGAGCTTGGTTGCAAATGGCACAATACAAACTGAAGATTCTAAAATAGAAGAATCTAACGAAACAGATAAACCAAATTTAGCGATTCAGAACAATCCCGAAACAAAGAGCGCTAATCAAGCTAAACCAACTCAAGAGCTATTCACTGAAATTATATCTTCAAGTAAAGTTCAAGACATAACGTTAGAAAAATTAGCGCAACAACTAGAGCATTTAAACGATGATGCAATGGGACTAAACACACTCGGAAAACATGTGATCGATGAAGTTCAGAAGATGCTGCAAAAATTCTCACTAACTGAACAAGATTTAAATCAATACACACAACAGCGCCAAGCGGTTGGGCTTTTAACTATACCCTCGGAAGAAGAGTTAATTGAGCAACTACAAAAAATAGGTCTAAATAATCCTGAATTAGAAAAAAGTCTTCGTGATAACATGAAAACTTTAACCGAAGCCATGCAAAAACTAGATAGCCTTGATCAGCAATTAACTACTGAATCATAATATTAACCAGCTCCTCAATTTAAAATAGCGCAGGAAATATAATTTAAATCATGAAAAGCATCAAACCCAATAACATGGCACTGTCATTTAAAGTACAAGTACTAGAGCATAAAGAAATACTCTCAATTAGTGCTTTCGCAACATTCAGTTTCAACATTAGCGAAGCAAGGCTATTTGACGAACAAGAGTTATGGAAACTGGCTGACTTGAATTTAGGCAAAGATGAAATCTTAGACTTCGGAGTCCCAAAGCATCGTGGAGAATTTTTAATCTATGGTTCTTGCTATAGTCAACAACCGATACGTGGCGTTGGTGTATATGTTCAAGTTGCTGAAATTTCAAAAACTTTAATTATTATGGGACAACGCTCTTGGAATGCTTTTGGGATAAGCGAAGCCGCATATTTTAATTGTATTCCTATAAATTACAGCAATGCATATGGCGGCGCAGGATATCAACTTAATCCATTGGGAAAAGGTTACATCAGTAATACTAGTGAGCAAATGGATTTACCCAATGTCATTGATCCAAACCATCCAATTACAAGCAAGTCTGACAGACCACAACCAGCTGGATTTACCGCATATCCGATCATGTGGCCACAAAGAATGAATTATCTAGGTAGTATCGATGACAAATACTTTATAGAAAATTGGCCACACTTTCCTAAAGGCACCAATCCTGAGTTTTTTAACTCAGCGCCTCAAGATCAACGCCTAAAAGGTTTTTTTAAAGGTGACGAAAAATTCACCATCAAAAATATGCACCCTCAAAACACAACTCAAAACTCAAAATTACCCGGACTACGGGCAAGAATTTTTATTGTACAAAAGCTTAAAAATGACAATGAAGTATTTAAAGAATTAACAACACAAGCTGAAACATTATGGCTATTTCCAAATCAAGAAGCAGGAGCTTTACTTTATCGCGGAAACACCGAAGTTGCCGATGAAGAATATAGTGACGTAAGATACCTCTATGCGGTTTGGGAAAATTTAACCGAGCAACCTAAGAGCGTTGAATTTTATTATCAACAGTTTAACCATAAAATTAACCCACCTCAAGAAATCGCTACTCCGCCAGAACCAAACTTGACCGAGGATGAAACTCCAGAAATTGCCACAGCTACCGCTGCGGATGACGCCATTCAAGAAGAACCAACTATTGCGGTAAATCCAGAATTAGATCGGGCACTTAACGAATTGAAAGAAATAGAAACAAAATTAAATGCACAATTAAAAGCTACCAACATCGATATTGATGCTACAAAGAAAAGATTACTTCAAAATACAACACCAACAACAGAGCTACCAGCAACAGACCTAGGTTCCATGCTAAAACAACTAGAGAAGCATAATGCGGATACTTTAAAGAAATTTAATTTAACCACCGACGATGCAGCAAAACTACTCGCAAAAAACAACACGGTATCATCACCTCCACCAGCCCAAGAGGTTATTGCAAAATTAAAAGCCACAGGAGTAAACACTCCAGAGTTTGAAAACGCACTCATGGCATTAGAACAACTCAGTCAAAGCTTGCCTAAAGTTGAGGAAAATAAGCCAGAAATAAAAGAAGCTCTTGCTATAGAACCACCTAAAGCAATCCCTCCTCAAGCATCAATATTATTAGCACAGCCACTAACTACAAATGATGTTCTCAAAAAGTACAAGCTTAATAAAAATTTAAGTAATCTTGATCTCAGTAATTTAGACTTAAGTAAAATGAATTTGAGTGGAGCTAACTTTGACAACTCGATCTTAGAAAATACCATTTTTGAAGAATCTATATTGAATAACGCTCAATTCATCAATAGTAGACTAAATAACTCCAACTTTACCAATGCATCCTTACGGAGTGCTATTTTTTCCGAATGCTATGCTGCATTTACGATCTTTAATCAAGCAAATTTTACCTCTGCCAGCATTTATAACTCGGACTTTAGCTCATGTAATTTTAACGCTGCGGTCTTAGATAAAGCTAAATTAGAGCAGTCTAACTTTGAATCGAGTAATTTCACCAAGAGTCAAGCCATACAATTAGCCAGCACGAATTGTATATTTACCAATTGCAACCTAACTCAGGCTAATTTCTCCAAATCTATTTTAGCGCAAGCCGATTTATCTAATGCCAATGTTAACCAAACAAACTTCGATTCAATATTTGCTCCAGAAGCCAAGTTTTTTGGAACAACAGGAACAAAAACATGTTTTAAGCATGCTAATCTAGATCACTCTAGAGCTGATGAAAGTACACAGTTACTGAAGGCTAACTTCACAAGTGCCACCATATCTACAGCAGCTTGGGAAGGGATACAACTATCAGACTCAAACTTAACTGCTAGCATAATTAATGACTCTAATTTCAGCGGATGTACATTTAAACATGTAACATTTGAATTAGTGTCAGCTAAAAATACCAACTTCTCTAAAACTCAATTTATAGAATGTGATTTAAATAGAATTAATCTGTTCAAAGGCTCATTACGCAGAGCAATTTTAAATGAAGTTGATTTACGTTACTCTAATTTATTCGGAGTGGATTTTTATAAAGCCAAACTCACGAATACGCAGCTAAACGGCGCAAACTTAAAAAGAACACTACTCTTTATGCAATTGTAGAAATATTACCCAAATCAGCGTACAAAAAATTAATAATCTAACTGTAAAACATTGCAATAAATGTAGTAATATACTTAATAAACCAGCATAACGTAGCTTATTAACTAAAGTAGGCACGCTCACAATCAGATAATCTTACTCATTTTATTAAATGGATTTTTATTCAACCGTTGTAATTCATGATACAATAAATGCTAAATGTCACTACTTGTACTTTGATTGTAGTCAGACACAATAAAAGTCACAAGGAAACACACGGAATGAAAAAAATTTTGGTAGTCGCTAATTTCAATTAATCAAACTTAAGTAACCCTAAACTTAGGAAACATAAAATGACACTTTTTTTCCCTGATTCAGGTCCTAGTAATAATGTAAAAATAGCCGCATCGAACTCACAAATAGGCCTAACTGTCGGCGATACTATGACGATTACGGCTGGTGATACATTTTCAATTGGTGCAGGAAGCACTGCAACGATAAAAATTGGACCAGCCACCAGCTTCAGTCTTGGTTCCGCGGTAAATATTAGTTTAGCCTCCACCATAAGTTATACTTATGGGTTTACTGCAGCATATGGTTCAGCTGTGACAGCAATGAGTACTACCAGTAAGGCAAAAGCTACAGACTCATACACAATCCAAGCAGGTGTTTATACTCCAGTAACTCAGGCCAAAGTTTGGAATGAAAAAGCTCAAGTATGGTGTGTGTTATTCACCACCCTTTTGTCAATGAGTGCCATGGCAATTGCCGTAATCGGTAGTTTGTCAAGCCCAATGTTTGTCGCAGTACCAGGAGCAGCATCCACCGACAGCGCTCAGTTAAATAGTGACCATGCTGCTGTAACGCGCTCCGCTCTTGCCCTTTCTATAACTACCGTCGTGGTTTTTTTTGGTCAATGTGGTTTAACTTATTTATTAGCCAAATCATCTGAATTTTCACCAGTTACTACCATGCTGTTTAATAGTACGGGAATTACATCAACGGCATACACCAAAGCTGCGTTTGATGCCAACACCATAGTTAATACAG
>JAGOUD010000169.1 GCA_018061465.1 Burkholderiales bacterium | reverse complement strand
GTGTAAGGTATTATAGATTGAGTGTAACATTGGTGTTATTTAGTGCTTGTGCTAATGCAATACCACAAAATTATACCCTAGATCCGTTACATAGCTCAGTTACCTGGCAGGTGAGCCATTTTGGTTTTTCTAATCCATCAGGTAAATGGTATGCAACAGGTAATATAATTTATGATGAAAGTAAGCCCCAAAATAGTAAAGTTACAGTACAGATTGATATAGCTAAGATTGTTACTGGTATTCCTAAATTAGATTATAATTTATTAGGCAGTGGTTTTTTGGATGCTCGTAAATATCCTGTGGCACTCTTTGTTAGCAAGAGTATTAAAATGACCAGTACTACTACTGCAGAAGTTAGCGGTAATTTAACCTTGCATGGAGTTACTATTCCATTAGCGTTAAAAGTAATTTTTAATAAAACTGGTATTGATCCAATTACCAATAAAAAAACTATTGGTTTTAGCGCAACCACCACGGTTGCCAGAAGTGATTTTGGTATAACTACGTATATACCCGATATTAGCGATGAAGTAAAACTGGATATTCAGGTTGAAGCTATGCTCAATGATAAAACAACTGATTAATTACGAATTAGTTAATATGATTACCACTATTTATAACATTTTGAATAATAGCAATAGTATAATACAGCTTCTTCTGGATTAGGCAAGGGCATAATATTCTCGTAAATAGTATCTAGTAGAAGTGATAGGACGCATTATGGAAAATGAAATTTTAAAAACAGTAATTTTAGCTGGGATTAAAGAACAGCGAGCTAATCGGCGATGGAAAATATTTTTTCGCATTGTGTGGTTATTAATTATTGCTGGAATAATTTGGGTAATTGCAAGTGGTGGGCATGATACACTACCTAAACCAGGTAAGCAAATTGCAGTAGTTGATTTATATGGTTTAATTGATGGAGATAATAAAACTTATAAAAATTTAAGTAATGGCTTACAAACTGCTTTTAAAGATAAAAAAACAGCCGCTGTAGTTATTAGTGCTAATTCTCCTGGCGGTTCTCCTGTGTATTCGGATATGGCATATAATGAAATATTGCGCCTGCGGAAACTCTATCCTAAAATTCCCGTTTATGTAGTGATTGAAGAAGTATGTGCTTCTGGGTGTTACTATATTGCAAGTGCCGCTAACAAAATATACGCAAGTCCGGCAAGCATTGTGGGATCTATTGGCGTAATTTATACTGGTTTTGGAGTCAATGGTTTAATGGATAAGCTGGGAGTGGACAACCGTTTATTGATTGCTGGAAAAAATAAAGCTATGGGCTATCCATTTAATCCGCCTAATAAAGAACAAGAATCTATGCAGCAAGGAATGCTTGATAAAATCCACCGGCAATTTATTACTGCTGTTAAAAATGGTAGAGGTGGTGTACTGCATAATGATCCCGATTTATTTTCAGGACGCTATTGGATTGGTGAAGATAGTTTAAATTTAGGTTTAATAGATGGTTTCGCAACTGTTGATAGTTTGGCACGTGATCAATTTAATTCAGAAAATATAGTGGATTTTACTGAAGATAATGATCCGGTAGATAAAATAATTAAAAAATTTACTACAAGTCTTACCGATAATGCCAAACAATCATTAATTATGGCATATTTGGGTACGTTTAATTAATTTTTTGATAACTTGGAGCCGAAGTAATGCACAGACAACATGGACTTATTCCGGATATCGTTATTATAATCTGTTTGTTATGTTGGTTGATTTATTCGGTAATAGTTATAGTTTATCTTAATTATCTAACGCGTAAATATTTATACTCTGAAGAGCGCGATTTAATAATTGCTGGTAAGAAATTAAAAACTTATCCAGAATTATTAGAGCAGTATAAGGATGTTAATGAAATTAATATCCTTATTTTAACTGGCGGTGGAGTACGTGGAATGATTCCACTCGAAACTTTAGCTTATATTGAAGAGCAAACTGGTAAAAAAGTAGGTGAGTTATTTGATTTTATGGCAGGTTCCTCAACCGGTGCTATCTCTGTATCTAGTTTTGCGGTTGGCGATGGGAAAGGCGGTTATAAGTTTTCAGCTAAATATTTGTTAGAACATTATGATAATCAATCTAAACGGATATTCTCTTCTCCCTGGTACCATCAATTCTTAACTATGTTTGGACTATTTGCTCCCCGTTTTTTACCCGATAATAAAATCCAAGTATTAGATGAATATTTTGGTAATACTACTCTTAGTGATCTAAAAGGAAATATTATTATACCGGTATACAATATTGATAAAAACAAATTGCAAACCGTAAAGAATTGGAGTCCGCCACATGGTGAATTAAATGATAATTATTTGGTGAAAGATTTAATTAATGGAGCTTCAAGCCCACCAATGCTTTTTCCGCCGGTTGCATTTTCAATTAATGAGGCGGAACATTTATTTATTGACCCAGCAGTAATTTTAAATAATCCTATTTTACATGTTATGCTTCATGTCCGAACCTTATTTCCCACTAAAAAATTGAATATGGTGCTAATTAGCAATGGTGGTAGTGGTGTAATTAAATATGATTACCGCAGTATGTTTGGGTTTGGATTGTATGGATTATATCAATATTTGTTTAGTGCCCCCAGTTTAAGCAGCAGCTTATATCTTGATTTTTTAAATGAATATCTAGAAGATGCTGAAAAATCAGATGATAAAATTGGCTACTATAGAATTACCACTATTCCACCTAAAAATTTTAGCCCAACTGATGTACGGATAGCTAATTTAAATGAAATCAGAGAGTTTGCTAAAAAAATGCTTAACGAAAATTTGGATATAGTACACCAAGTAATTGAAGTGCTTAATAAAAGGTAATTTTATGCTCAATTATGCTCGGTTTAATTTTAAACGGCTTAGTTTTAATTTACATTTCTTATTATTATGCATTTTAGCTGGTTTAGGAAGTGGCTTATTTACATTAGCTACTGATAAAGCAGTTATTTATTGTATAAAATTCTTCCACTATTTGCATTTTTGGGTATTATTATATATTCCACTAATGTTTATGTTAATAATGTTCTTATTTAAACGTTATTTTCCTTATGCTGGGGGTAGTGGTTTACCTCAAGGTTATGCTCTTGACGTATTTGAACCCCCAGAACTTATTCAAACCTATTCAATTAAAACTATGGTAGGAAAAATTATTCTAACTATAATGAGTATTTTAGGTGGAGCTTCGTTAGGGCGTGAGGGTCCAACTATTCAAATTTGTGCCTCAGTTTTTGCTTCCATGAAAAATATCTCATTGGCCAGAAAAAAATTTTTGATTCGGATTGGTTCTGGAGTTGGAGTAGCCACCGCCTTTAATGCTCCGTTAGGCGGCATAGTTTTTGTTATTGAAGAATATATTCGGCATAGTGATTCGGAAATTAATGTATTTTTATTAGCGGGAATTGGAATTGCTGGTTATTTTATGGTATTGGTAACTGGTGATTATTCTTATATGGGTGATATTAATGTTAACGCTCTCTATTATTCTTATTCTATAATTTTAATTGCAATAGCTAGTGGAATATTGTGTGGTTTAATAGGTGCTTTATATATTTGGTTAATGGTTTTAGTCAGTGTAGGGCGCAATTCATGGTTTTGCCAGTGGCGCAAAACGCATGTTATAAAAAATGCTTGTGTTTTTGGGTTATTAGTAGCACTGCTTGGGCTTTTAACCGATGGGATGTCATTTAGTAATGGAGCAGCGACTACTAGTATGTTTTTAAATAGCGATACTGTAGCACCATGGTATTATGGCATTGCTAAAGTTTTAGGTTCAGTTTTTTCAGTTGCCGCTGGAGTGCCCGGGGGATATTTTTCAACTGCACTATCTATTGGTGCCGGACTGATGGATTTGGTTCACTATTACTTACCAATTCTACCGTTGCAACAATTTTATTTATTAGGTATGGTAGGGTTTTTAGCAGCCATTACTGGTTCTCCAATTACTGCCGTAGTTATGATTATGAGTATTGTTTCGGATACACAACATTTTGCCCTGCCTCTTATTTTATCTTCTCTAATATCGTCTAAGGTAGCGCGAAGGTTTGGCGATAGTGTGTATCATCAACAAGTATTAATATATATTAAGAAGGAGCGGTACAATGAAACACTTAAATAACCCCATTAGTGATAGCTATAATGCATTTGCCAAGTTTTTGCATTGGACTATCGCCATCTTAATAATTATGAATTATATTATATAAAAACTAAATC
>JAGOUD010000027.1 GCA_018061465.1 Burkholderiales bacterium | reverse complement strand
ACTATGCGCTATATGGCATATTATTTAGGAACGGATAATATTCGGGTAAACGCGGTTTCTGCTGGTCCAATTAAAACTCTTGCTGCCAGTGGTATTGCCGGATTTAATAAAATATTAGATCATGTGGCACAAAATGCACCATTAAAGCGTAATGTAACTATTGAGGAAGTAGGCAATACTGCAGCGTTTTTATTTTCTGAATTAGCAAGTGGTATTACTGGTGAAATAGTATATGTTGATGCTGGCTATAATATTACTGCCTCTGGGCTTATCGGCTAATGGATAAAGCGCAAATTTTACAAATTGCCAATCAAGTATTTATAGATGAAGTTGCTGGCATAGAGCAAGTGCGCACATTTTTAAATAATGCATTCGCAGAGGCGGTTCAATTAATGCATGATTGCAGTGGTAAAGTAATTGTAACAGGAATGGGTAAATCAGGGCATATTGGGAATAAAATTGCAGCAACATTAGCTTCAACTGGCACTCCAGCTTTTTTTGTCCACCCAGCTGAAGCATTACACGGTGATTTAGGTATGATAGAAGAGAAAGATGTGGTGATTGCCATATCATATTCTGGTGAATCTGAAGAGCTTAATGCGATTTTACCTACTTTAAAACGGCGTAATGTGCCATTGATTGGCATTACGAGTAATGAAAATTCAAATTTAGCTAAAATTGCTAAGTATGTGTTAAATATAAAGGTAGAGAAAGAAGCTTGTCCACTAGGTTTAGCGCCAACTACATCTACTACGGCATGTTTAGTATTAGGTGATGCCCTGGCAGTTAGTTTGTACACTCTGCGTGGATTTAAGCCCGAAGATTTTGCAGTTTCCCATCCTGGAGGAGCACTAGGACGGCGATTATTAACTAAAGTGCAAGATATTATGCATTATGGAGATTTAGTGCCCAAAGTTTTAACCAGCGCCGCATTAAAAGATGTGGTGATGGAGATGAGTAATAAAGGACTTGGTTTAACTGGAGTAGTTGATGAATTTGATCAATTGCAGGGTGTAGTAACCGATGGCGATTTACGCCGCCTATTAGATAGTAATACCGATATTTTTAATACGAAGGCTTGTGATATAATGACTAAATCTCCTAAAACGGTTTTAGGGGATAGTTTAGCAATTACAGCAGTTGAATTAATGGAAAAGAAAAAAATAACTGGATTTTTAGTAGTGGATACCAATAATAAATTGATAGGAGCATTTAATTTACATGATTTGTTTCTAGCTAAATTACTTTAAAATTTGTTTAGAACCTACTTAAGTTATTAGGATGAATTAAATTGAAAAATAAAAAATATGAACTTAAACAGAAAGCTAAAAATATTAAAGTTATTGCAACAGATGTTGATGGAGTATTGACAGATGGTTCGTTAGTAATTGATGAATCTAGTATGGAACCATTTGGAAAATTTAGTATTTTAGATGGAATGGGAGTAACTATAGCGCATGACTGCGGGTTAAAAATAGTGGTAATTTCACGGCGTAAATCGTTATGCACGGAGAATAGATGTAATAAACTGGGTATTAGTGAAGTATATACCGGTATAATGGATAAAGCGGAAAAATTTAGAGAGGTAGCTGGGCGCTTAAATCTACAATTATCGCAATTAGCATATATTGGAGATGATATAATTGATTTACCCGCAATAAGTTTAGCTGGACTAAAAGTTGCGCCTAAAAATGGGGTGAAATTTGTTAAACAGTATGTAGATTATATTACAAAAGCTCGTGGCGGTAATGGTGTACTGCGGGAAGTGGTTGAACTAATTTTAAAGGCGCAAGGCAGTTATTCTGAGTATATGCAACAATATCTTTAATTATAATTTGTTTTTAATTCATGCATAAGTTTTATTCATCCAAAGCTTTTCAGTTTTTTGCCATAGCAATTATATCATCATTATGCTTGTTGCTTAATTCCCTGACTATAATTAATTTTCATAAAATGGAGTTGCCTAAGGCTAATCCGCAATATAATGCTACGGGTATTGATGGGAGCGTTTATGAAAAATCAGGTAAATTATTATATAATATGCAGGGAGAATCAGCTTGGGAATATCCGGATGATAGTAAAATTTATTTGAAAAATTTAAGAATTGACGTATATAATAAAAGTAAAGATTTAGTTGATTATAGTATTAAAAGTAATGATGGCTGGATTGATCATGTAGAGAAAATTGGCTATTTAGGTAAAAATACTGTAGTTACCATTGCCAATAATGATTCGCAAAAAACGATTAACCTGTATAGCGAGAGCATTAATTTAAATTTTGATAAAAATAGTTTTAATAGTCGGGCTAATTTACATGCTGTACAAGGTAAAAGTACTCTTGATACGCGTGGGTTTAGCTATGATGGCGTTAAACAGTTTTTAATTTTAGAATCTGCAGTTAAGGTAGTTTATGTTCAATAAATTTGCTTCGAAATTGATGATAATTAATCCCATTGAGTATAATATAATTTTAATGGTGTTATTATTTGCATTATCAATACCAACGTTTGGACTAACTAGTGATGAGAAAGCTCCTATTCAAATTACGGCAAATGAGGCAACTGTGGATCAAAAATCTATGATATCAGTATTTAATGGCAATTTGGTAATTACGCGCGGTTCTTTGATTGTACATGCTGATAAAGGTGTGGCCAGTCAAGATAAGCATGGGGCTAAAACTTTAATTTTAACTGGTACTCCGGTAACTTTTGTGCAAACACAAGATGATGGCGGCGTGATTGAAGGTCAAGCTAATAAATTTGAATATAATTCACAAAGTAATTTAGCAGTATTAACTGGACGTGCTCGGGTGAGAAAAGGTAAAAATGAAGTAATTGGTGATACTCTTACTTATAATACGCAGACTCAGGTGTATAGTGCGCAATCAAATTTTGGAGATGGAGTGAAAAAGTCTAGCAGTGGTAGAATTACCGTAATTTTAGATCAGGATATAAGTAATGGCGCCACAAGAACCAACAACAGATAGCTTACTGGAGGTTAAGCATTTGAAGAAAAGCTTCAAATCTAGAATGGTGGTCAAAGACGTATCATTTCATGTTAAAAGTAATGAAGTAATTGGATTACTAGGTCCTAATGGTGCTGGTAAAACCACTAGTTTTTATATGGTAGCTGGTTTATTGGCTAGTGACGGCGGAGACATTTTCTTAGACGGTCTCAATATTAAAAGCTTACCTATTCATAAACGTGCAATGTTGGGATTAGGTTATTTACCACAGGAAGCTTCTATTTTTAGGCAAATGACTGTTGAAGAGAATGTACGAGCTATTTTAGAATTAAAGAATTTAACTAAAACTGAGATTAAAAATGAGGTTGATCGATTATTAAATTCGTTAAATATAGAACATTTACGCGATATAAGTTCTATGGCGCTCTCCGGAGGCGAACGCCGACGGTGTGAAATTGCTCGTGCATTAGCTAATTACCCGCGGTTTATTTTACTTGATGAACCATTTGCTGGAGTTGATCCTATTGCGGTTAGTGATATTCAAAAGGTAATCAATTTTTTAAAAGATTTAGGAATTGGTGTGATTATTACTGATCATAATGTGCGTGAAACTTTGCGTATTTGTGATCGCGGATACATTATTAGTGAAGGTAGTGTTTTAGCCAGCGGCATTCCGGATGAACTAGTTAATGATGAAAAAGTAAGGGCTGTTTATTTGGGAGAAAATTTCACCCTCTAGAATTATTCATCTGGTTCAAAACGTAATAAATCTCCAGGTTGGCAATTAAGTGCATGGCAAATCGCTTCTAGTGTTTCTAGTCTAATAGCGCGAGCTTTGCCAGTTTTTAATATAGATAAGTTGGCTATGGTTATTCCTACATGAGCAGCCAAATCCTGAAGTTTCATTTTACGTTTAGCAAGCATTACATCTAATTCAATTATTATTGCCATATTTGGTTAATCTTTTAAAAGTAGTTAAATTTAAATTAGAACCGATTCATAATCTTAACCGTTATGAAAAAAGCAATAAATTGTAAGATTATAAACAGGTTCTTAAGCTTATTACAATGAGAGTTTTTAAAAAAATCTGTTATTTTCCTTCAATGATTTTTATATCTAGTTTCTCATTAGGGAACAACTCTAGTGAATTGGTGATTATACCGTTAATTCTTGCTCTTGGCTAATTTTATGCCCTAATTTCATAACTTGACCAATAATAATCAAAACTAGGGCAAAAAATATTGCATTTAAATTACTCACATCTATACTAAAGGCGATAAATCGTTTACCTACGGGATTATTAATTGTAACACATATACAAAATAACATTTGATAAATTGGCTGTAGAAAGATGGCACTGATTAGATAAATAATTCCCAACTTTTGGTATAATTTGGCATTATTCAAATTAAAAACATTACCTTTAATATAATTTGCTGATAGTTTAAGCATTATGAGTGTGCCGAGTAATAGCGGGAGTAACGCAATAAATGACCCAAGCACACCAAAGAATCTACTGGTTAAGGTTATACTTGCCATAAATTCATTTATATTTTTATGTGCAGATTCTATAGCTAAATAAAATCCTTGAATGCTAAGTAAAAATTTACCTAATTCACTAGTGGGAAATACCCATGGGATAATTATCATGAATATTAATGACATTAGCAATATTTGCAACATTACATGAATAATTTTACTTGTAGTAATAAGTTTTTGATTTAAAATGGTATGCATGATTAATTCCTATACAAATAATCGAAGTGCTAATTATAGCACATAAATATTGCAGGGGGGTAAATTATTATCGTTACATAATAAATTTTCACTGTTTTATTGGGGTGAATATTATAAGGTCCTAGACCGGTTCTAAGAATTATTCCATGTTGAGAATAAGTTCTACCTTGCCAATCACAAAAAAGTTGATATTACTATTTTTCATTTCTTCAAAAGTTATTTTTTCTTCCGGGTATAGTGGATTATCTGAACGAATAATTATTCCATCTAAGCCGTTGAATAAGCGTTTTACACGGATTAAGTTGTTGATGTTAAAAGCATAGATTTTATTATTAATGATTTCTTTCTTTGAGGTATCAATTATTACATAAGCTCCATCATTAATTTTTTCTTCCATACTGTCACCTTCTACTCTTAGGCAGACTAACTTGGTAACATCCAAATTTTTTTCTTTAACTAGTTGAATAGGTACTGATAATTCACCTAAATGTTCTTCAAAGAGCGGTTCATTACCTGCTCCAGCAGATAATACTGGTGAATATAACTTAACAATTACATAGCGTTGGCCACATAAAATTTCATTTTTAATGTCTAATGTGCCAGGATGTAGTTTTAATTTAGTTTCAATATTGCGGGCTAGATTTTCAGTAAATTCTCGACGAATTCCTTTAATTACCTCACTAATATAGGAACTGCTTTTATCAATAACGGCACATAATGTATGCCAATTGCCAAACTGTTCTTCCATAATCTTCGTAAGGTTATGTACACGAACATTATGGTAAATACTCTTATGCATAGTGGTTACTCTATATTTATATAAAATCAATTAAAATTTGTATCATGTGGTCAGAATTTAATGCATGTAGCATTATTATACCCTGTTTTACAACATAATTTGCTAAAAAGTACACAAAATAATGAAATATATTTGCTGTTAATTAAACTAATTTGTGTAACCAACGCAGGAATACCAAAGTTATCATTACACTAAATAGTGAAATTGATTCACTTATTAGTGGTTCGACATAATATTTAGGTTATCTGCGGATTTTGCGGAAAAATGGCTATATCGGGTAATTTAAAATAGCTGCTTTAGAACTGGGGTTAGGGTAAATTGAGGAGTATGGGTTATGCCTGTTATGCTAATTATTTTCTTGTGGTGTAGTGTTGGTTATGTTTTTGGGGGCAGTTCTTTAAAAGATATATGTTTGGCATGCCGGGTGGGAGAGAGTAATTTAAATGATGCGGAATCTTGGACTAATTCAGGTTATGACACTAAACTGCATGGTACAGAAGCTAATATTCTTGTAGAAAGTGGCAGCCTTATAGTTAAATTTGATTTACTTCTTGATGAGCAAATAACTGAGGATGATCCGCGGATTAAATCTATTAGCTACTCGATTCTTATGAATCCAGGCAGCACGGTAAAAATTTATTATCAAAATGATAATGCAAAATTTTTAAGTAATACGTTGCTTAAAATGTTTCATGACCAGGGGATTATAGCAGTTGATAAAGGGCAAACACCGCTTATTCATGATAAAAAAAATGTATGGGTATGTATCCAATATGCCCATCATCTTTGAACTTTATCGAATTCATAGAAATTATTTTTTTAAGGATATATAAAAAAATGTTAAAAAAATTGCTTAAATTGGAAGAAAAGGATAAAACAATTTTTCCCCATTCACACTCAAATGATAATCTTAAACCATTGGGTTTAAAGCTAGATGAGTTGCGTCCATTCATAGAACAAATTTTATCTAACCACGATTTTATAACTGAAATTACGCAAACAGTTAAATCTTTAGTATTAGATGAACTTTTGGCTAAATATAATTTTGAACCAACTGAAAAATACATGGAAGAGATAGAGCTGAAGAAAAAATACATTACTAAGTTAGATAATTATCTGCAGGAACGTAGGGCAATTAACGTTTCAGTTGAAAATGAGTTACAGCAATTTTTATCTGAAACACAATCTAATATTGGTCGGGCGCTTGAGGCATTTAGTACTAATATCCAAGCTCGCATTATGAATACTCAAAATCAATATGGCGTAGATAAGATAAGACAGGTTCTTTTAACGAATGAGGATCACCAACAATGATAAGATTGTTGATCCTTTTATATATGTATACGAGTTATATTTTTGCTCAGTCTAATATAATTGAAGATCCTAAAGAATTATATGATATACCACTTTTAGGCCCCACTTATGATGATGAGATATTAGCCACTAAAATTTCCGTCAGACGTACCTTTTATAGTATTGATGAACTTAGTCAGAAGTTAAATACTATAGACGGAATTACAGTAAAAATATTGAATAAATCTTCGCTAAAACCTAGCCCAGTTCCTATTTTAATAAATAATGGAACTATAGTTCAATTACTTAATCAAAGCATTAAAAAATTAGATTATACCTGGGAAATAAAAAATCATGAAATTATATTAAGTGCTATTCATCCAATAACTCAAATAGCGGTATCAGCATATTCAACTCCTAAAATGAAGACGGTGCCGCTATGGGTTATTAGTCCAGAGGATAAAACTTTGCGTAATAGTTTAATTAAGTGGTGCAGGCAATCTGGATGGCAATTAGTGTGGAATGCACATGCAAATTATGCTGTGGATACTAATTGGAGCATAAATAGCAGCTTTGAGAGTGCAGTTAATGAAGTATTGAGCGCAACCCAATATAGTGAAATACCGCTCATGGCAGTCATGTATGATAGTAATCATGTGCTTGAAATTTATTCTACAGCATTGAGTAAGTGATTATGTATACTAGAAAACTGCCATTAGGATATTTAATTTTATTGAGTTTGGTTATGTATATAGCCTTAAATATATCATCTTGCGGCATCACTTCCTTGCCTAGCAATGTACAAGAATCAATTGGTAAAACTGAATCTGAAATTGCCCGCGCTAATAATAAATTAGCTAATTCTAAATCAATAAAACACAATAATTTTATCGAACATGCTCCCACTGCTTATTTAAGTAATCAAGTAATTATGCAAAATAATATTGATTACTTACCACCGATATTTAACGATACTATTCAAATTGATAAGCAGTTTTTTGGGTTAAAAAATGTTGCTGGTACGCTTACTGATTTAACCAAATTACCCATAGTTATAGATATTACTGCGGTGGATGCGAGTAATTATGACTGTAATGATGTTAGAATTACTCAACAAGAAGGCACTTTAGTAGATTTATTAAATTTAATTGGTGCTAGATGTGATTTAAGTTGGATGTATCGTGATGGCAAACTTATATTATCAGATACTGAGACTAAAACATGGATAGTTAAAAATATTCCTGGGGATATACAAGTACAAAATCAGGTTAATAGTAATTCTGGGGTTCAATCACAATCCGGTTTAAGTAGTGGTTCAACTGGAGGCAGTAATTCGCAATCACAACAAAATGCAATTCAAAATGTAGCATTTAATCTCCAAAATAGTTTATGGAATAATTTAAAAGATGGGATTGAAAATATAAAATCAAAAAATGGCAAGTTTAATATTAGCCCATCTACTTCTTCCTTAACAGTTACGGATAAGCCATCAGTATTATTACGCATTGATCGCTACATGAAAAAGCAGAATGAAATTATGAGCCGTCAAGTGCAAATTGATATTCAAATTTTAAATGTAGATGTTGATGCTACGGATAATTACGGAATAAATTGGGGGTTAGTATTTAATGGGGCTGATGTTGGTTTTAGTATAAATGGACAAGCTGTGTCTCAAGGGACAACTGGAGGTACAGCTGGCTTCACGCCATCGCCGGTATTTGTGCCAACTAGCACCACTCAAGCCTTTACCGTAACGGCTAATTCTAGTAATTTAACGGGTAGCCAATTAATAATCAATGCACTAAGCACTATTGCTAAAACTTCTTTGGTAACTAGTACGGCAGTTACTACCTTATCCAACCAACCAGTTCCGGTTCAATTTGTGGATCAGCAGGGATATTTAGCCTCAGTTACTACAACTCAAACCGTGGATGTGGGTAGTCAAACTGCTCTAACTCCTGGGCAAATTACCACCGGATTTACTTTAAATGTGTTACCCGTAATTCAGAGTGATGGTGCAGTATATATGCAATTATCTATTAATTTATCAGCACTAAAACAAATTAGCCAATTTTCCTCGAATGGTTCAAGTATTCAATTGCCGGAAACTTTGCAGCGCAATTTAATGGAAAAAGCTGTAGTTAGATCCGGCGATTGTTTTGTTTTGGTTGGCTATGATTCAGATAGCCAGGCAATTACCAATACTGGAGTGGGAGGAGCATATGAATGGTTATTAGGGGGCGGTGTTAGTGCTCAAAAAACTCGCACCCGAATGGTTATTTTGGTGACTCCCCGAGTGGTGAATATTTAGAGTTAGCGTGATTTAGACGATTCTAAACATACTCTTAGATGAGGAGAGATTTATTTGTGAAATTAGTTACTAAAAATGGTTTAACTTTTGCTACTGGTATGTTTTGGCAAATTCCTGATGAAGGAAAACGTAGTATTAATTTTCGCAAATTAAGTAAAGATACGGGGCAAAATATGTTTTGCTATATTAAGAGTATTAATACTTGGGGATTTTGCCAAAAAAAAGAGCTAAATGGTGAGCGCAAGATCGCGTCTTTTGGGCAATTTATTATTGAATCCTCAAAATTATCTTCCCAGTATGCTAATTCAATTATTTGTTTTAAATTTAAGAGTGTTGGAGAAGTTGATGAGGGACAGGTTTTAGAGCATGATTTGTACGGATATATAGTTTTAGTTAATGGAACTATTTGTCCCGAAGATGGAGAATATGTAGCTAGAATTGAAATGGTGCTCCAATCAGTATATGAAAAAGCGAGCAAACATGAAATTGAAACTTTATATTTGCCTTTTGAAGTAAGTGAACAATTTTTTAGTATATTTGAGATTTTGGATGATGCATATAATAATGAAGAATTATTAAAGTATGCCATAGATAATTTATCTAGCGAGCAATTATGGCAACTACAAAATTTTGTTCAGAAAAATTTTGCCCAAATTCCACAATATATGCAACTTTTTCAAAAAACTGCAGGGCAAGGCATATGGATTAATAATGATGAGAAAACCGCTGATTGTTTATACCATATTGATATTAATACGTTACGCCATTTAATTAAAGAGCCATTATTTGAACAACAACTGAAATTAACTAAGCAAAAAGATTTAAGGTATCTGATTCAGAGCATTATTATTTTACCTTATACTTCGGACCAAATTTATTGGCAGAATGATAAATTTAAAAAAAATTATACTAAATCTATGATTCACTTAATATGGAGCAAAAATTTTGTGCAATATCGGATTATGCTTTGTTGTGGTTTAATTATTATGGCTGGGTACATTATGTATAAGCAATTCAAAGTCCAACCAGCGCTGAGGAAATTGCATTTAAAGGCACTAAGTTCCAAACCCGAAGCGGTTGACCCCCGCTTATTGCTAGCCCAATGTTTAGCGAATAACGATAAATATTTTAAAGATTTAGGAGGATGGACGTTGGTTGCAGTTAAATGTAATTCATTAAGTAGCGTATTTACTTTTTCTTCCACTATGGATACCACGTTAACTAATTTTAGAGAATTAATTGGCGGTGCAAATAAGAATTTAAAATACGCCAATAAAATTGGGATATATACTCAAAATTATAAAATTAAATCTCTCTCTCCATTAAAGTTCACGGTTACTCCTGAGGCAATTATTAGTAATTTACAGCAAGCAGTAATTAATTATGGGATAACAGTAAGTTTGCCTCAAGCAAAATTAAATAAAAAGCATCACGTTGTCAAATTTACTATTATTTCAGAACAATCACCTATTTTTTTGTATAACCATAATATATTAAACAATGTGCGATTGCTACAAATTAGTATGAATCTTGATAAAAATAGTGGGTTATATAATTGGCTAATACAAGGGGAGTTTTAGTTATTATGTTTAGGCAATGGTTTTGTATACTATTGGTGTCTTATTTATGGATAAACACTAATTTAGCGTGGGCTGCTGTAATAAATAAAAGTTCTAATCTAGCGTTAGAAAATAAAGTACCCGCAGTTGCTGAATCCGTGAGTGATATTGGAGTTGCTCCAATTAAGATGAATAATTTGGATAGTGCCGATACTGATACTAATGATTTGATCAAACTTAAGCGTAAATTGGATATAGAAAAAGCCCAGGCTGATATAAAGAAGTTACATAATTCTTCAGCCACTGGCAGTCGTAGTTTATATGTTGAAGCTGATAAGGCACAAACTATAGTAACCGGGGTTGCCATTAATCAAATCGGTAAAAAAATTGCTTGGTTACAATTTGCAGATGGAGGATCATTAACTGTAAATATTGGTTCTAAAGTAGGCAAATATACAGTTAGTGATATTACTATGAATGGAGTGTTATTAAGTTATTATTCAGGAAAGGGGCATAATAAAGTAGAGAGCATGTTTTTAAATCGTGCATATGGGGCTCCAGAAAAATTTAAAAATCAGCAGGAAAATGTGCCGCTTTTTACTCCATCACCGATAGTAACGAATGCAAATAATAATAGTGAGGATATGGTGCCACCAATTATTACTGTACGATAATAGATTAAGCTGGAGAATATAGGATGATAGATGAAAAAATAAAAATTTTAACAGCAAAAGGAGGGATACAGCAGATATCACCTCAATTGCATGATTATATATGCTTAAGTTCAGAACGTAAGCTTTATTATAATGCAGCTTACCCCAATCATCCACAAGTATTAAATAAAATAGCGTATTTTAAACAAGCTAAATTATTTGATGGTAGTCCAATACCATTGACTTCAGCAGAAATTCGCGCTTTTTATGATGAGAATATCAAGAATATCCAAGAATCATCTCAGTTTCAATGTGATATTAGTGATTTATTTAAATTAGCTGCTAATGAAGATGCCTCAGATGTACATATTAATGTACGTAAGAATGAATGCGTTATTCGAGTGCGGAAAATCGGCGATTTAGATATTGATTACGAATATACTGCTGCGCATGGTCATAAATTATGTAAGACTATTTTTATGACTATGTGTGATCAGGCTGGTAAAACTTTTCAGCCTAAATCCAGGCAGGATGCCAGGATGAAATCTGCTTTTTTACCTGATGGAATTACTGGGGTGCGCATTGGGACGAGCCCAACTGATGCTGGGTATATTATGGTGTGTAGATTATTAAAGAAATCTGATCCTGGTCGGTTAAATTTGGCGACTCTAGGATATGAATTATTTCAAATAGATCAGATCAATCAAGCTAAAAGTAAAAAAGGGGGAATTAATTTTTTTGCTGGGCCAACAGGTTCAGGTAAATCAACCACTATGTCAATTATAGTAAGTAAGATAATTGAAGAGAGTAATGGGACTAAGCATGTAATTACTGCAGAAAATCCGGTGGAATATGAAATTGGCGGTGAAATTGTGATGCATAAAGAAATTAATGGACAAATAGTTACTAAAAAAGTTATGGCATATGCCACCCAAACCCCAATAATGGCAGCTAATACTAAACGGAAGAAGGAAATTTTTGGAGAGGCAATCGTTGCCATGATGCGTTTGGATCCAGATGTGATTATGATTGGGGAAATTCGTGATGCAGGTTCGTTAAAAGCAGCAATTGATGCTTCTATGACTGGACATCAAGTGTGGACTTCGGTTCATGCTACCTCAGCAATTGGTATTATTAAACGGTTAATTACGGTTAGTGGTGATAACAATGGAGATTTAGCTAAAGATTTGATTTGTGATTCGAATATTGTATCTAGCCTTATGGCACAGCGCTTGGTTAAGAAAGTTTGTCCACATTGTTCACTCAGCTTAGAGTCACATTTGCCAACTTTAGAATCCAAGCTAATTGGGAGATTAATTGAAGCCCTGGGTAAGGATTTGAGTGGAATTAGAGTTAAGAATGAAAGTGGCTGTAATCGTTGTCATCGAGGTAATGTAGGGCGTACAGTGGTGGCTGAAATTATAAATACAGATCAGAAATTTATGGCGCTAATTGCGCAATCTAATTTTGAGGCAGAGACTTATTGGCTGGACGCATTGCATGGAATGCCAATGATGGCGCATGGTTTATTAAAAGTTAAGCGCGGATTAATTGATCCGTATGATTTGGAAGATGAGCTTGAGTTTATTCAATTACCCAAAGCATTTGATAAAGATTATTTGTACAAATTATTAGGAAATAATTAGTGAAGCTACGATTTTATTTTATAGTTTGGTATAACTGGATTAGCCATATTAGCAAAAAAAGCGCTATGAATTATAAACAACGGCAAAAGATTTATCGGATGCTGGAAAAAATGACGGGTGAACCCGCAACCCTACAAATTAATGAGGCAATTGATGAATTGAGAATTCTTGAGGTGAATAATGAATTAAAAAGTAGATTATGGTATATATATGACGATATTATGGAGCAAATGCGTAGCTCAGATGCTGATTTTGCTAGAGCTTTGGCTAAATATGTACCCCAACAAGATGCAATGATTATTGCCTCAAGTGAGCAGGATGATATTACTAACGGGTTTACTACAGTTATTGAAAATAATAAAAAAACTAATGAAATGAAAAAAGCTTTTGGGCAAGCTTTAGCATATCCATTATTAATGGTTTGTGCCTTATTGGCGCTCTTATTTTATTTTAGTATCCAAGTTATACCAGCATTTATGGAAAGTATGCAGCCAGGAGTTGTATTGTCATCATCATCATTATTTTTGGTGGATATGGCACACGGATTTAAGTGGTGGTTTTCTAGTGTAGTAATAGCCATAGTTGGATTAGTTGGTTTTATTATTTGGGCACTACCTAACTTAACTCATAAATTGCGTAAGTATGTAGAGAATATTGTACCATTTAATATATATCGGATTATGGTTGGTTGTGGGTTTTTATGTGCTTTAAACAGTTTAGGAAAAAGTGGTTATTTACAATATGAGGCATTAGAACAAATGTTAAAACTAGCTAAACCATATTTGAAATATCGCATTCAAATTTTAATGGAACAAATGGCTGATGGATTAGATATTGGTGAAGCATTGATTTATAGCAAATTAAATTTTCCGGATAAACAGATGGTACGTGAATTAGCTATTCAGATTAAATATAGTGAAGATGATGCCTTAGAAGTGTTATCGAGTACTTTAGCAGATGATGGACTTGAAGCAATAAAAATTCAAGCACAGATTATGCGGTTTGTAATCACATTTTTTGTATTTGGAGTAATTGCATTTTTATATTTTGCGGTATATCAGTTTGGTAATGATTTAGCTAATATTAAATGAGTTTAGGTTATTAATTTTTTATAAGGAATGGTTATTATGCAAATAATTAAGTTACTCAATAAAGAGTATTGGAATATTTTTGATTATAAAATCAATAAATTTATTACGGAAAAGTATCGACGAAAAATTAAAGATAGCAAGCGATTACGGATAATTAAATCAGTGGAAACATTGACCAGTCAAGCACGGTTAATGCCATTTACCCGATATGCTGGGTTTAACGCACTTGAATTAATGCTGGTATTGGCGGTTATTGCAGTTGGAATTGGGGTTGCGCTCCATACCATGTCGAGTAATGCGGATAAACAAGATTCGAATCAAATGATTAGTGATATTTCTGCATTAGTAAGCAATATTCAAAATGCATATGCTAGTTCTGCTGGTGGTTATACTGATCTTACAACCGCAACAGCAATTCAGGCTAAATTAGTACCTACTGACTTAAGGTTATCAACTGATGGCAGTTCAGTTTTGAATCAATTTCAAAGTGGTACTGTGGACATTGCACCCTCAGATGATGGAAGCGCGTTTACTATTACATATTCGAGCGTACCATCATCAGTTTGCAATACTGCAGTTGCGGCATTAGCTGGGTCAGGGTTTAATGTAATAGAAGTTGAAGGTACGGCGGTATATGATGCTTCAGGTGATGCTTTTAGTCCGGGTACTCTTAGCGAAGCTTGTGATAATCCTACTAACTCAATTGTTTTTACTGCAAGTTAATGCAAGCGGCCCTAATTTTAGCAATAATGAGTTTAGCTACTCTTTTTATGGCAGCTCAATTAGATCGACACGATAGCGCTAATTTGGCACATTATCATGTATTTAAGGCAGCAGCTGTTGCATCGAATATTGAACAGTATAATGATTTAATAGTGCAGTATGCTTTAACTAATTATGATACCTTGCATTTAACTATGGCTGTTGAACCAGGAATGGTAGAGCACATTACAACGTTAGATTATATTGAGGATGAGATTGGCAATTACTCACAAAAAAAATTGTTGCCATTTTTAAAGTATACTGTGACAGTATTTAATTATGCCAAAAATGCAACCGGAGAAAGTGAAGCTACTCCTCTATTATATTTGGCAACTAGCTGGGATAGCTATGCTCCAGAGGTGATTAATAGTTATGTTGGAATAACATTGCCTGAAATTATGGGACAATTGGGACAGGATTTATCCCAGCATATTTATCAGGGTAATAGTACTTATTGGGTAGTGCCGTGGGTGTTTAGTCAAAATAATTGCGAGGTAGATGAAATATTTTCGCAATTACCCGATAATGCTTACGGTATAGCTAATACAGATAAGCTAAAAGATATATTTAAATTGTTTTGTACCCAAATACAAGCAAATAGTAGTTACATATTTTTAAAATATGTTTATCTTCAGCCCGTTATTAAATCTTCGGTTATATAATGATAACCCCAATAAAATATCAACAGCATGGATACTCGGCATTAGAATTAATTGGAGTTTTGGCAATATTTAGTTTTATAGTATTAATAACTGATAAGTTTATTACAGCACAACGTGAAACCAGAGAAATTAATCAATTAGCTGATCAGAGTAAGAATTATAGCAATATTGCTATAAAATATCTTGAGGATAATTATAGAACGTTAGCCCAACAGACTAGTGATTATACTGAGGTAATTATTCCATTTTCAATATTTAGCGGATACGCACCCAATGAGATAACTACAATTACCAAACGTTATCAAACCCCATGTTTATATGTAACCAAAGGTACTAATAGTACCTTTATTGCATATTTAATTTTTGGTAATACTAATTCCCGCGCGTATGGCTTAGAGCAATTAACAGTAGCTAAAATAGCACAAACCTTTGGAGGAAATGCTGGGACATTAATTACTCAAAATGGTAACGCTACTTTAAATGGTGGACTGGAAAATAATTTTAACTTTAGCTCATCAAGTATAAATAATATTATTGGTGGCTGTGGTTTTAGAGCGCCGCTGCCTAAATATTCATTAGTGGTTGATTTAACTAAAAATATCAATTTATTCGCTTCAATAAAGGGTAATCTGGACCAACAATCAACCGCAAAAGAACCAGATCCAAGTTTAAAAAAATATGGAGATAGTTCAGGAAATAAGGTGTTGGCTACTATGGAAACTAATTTATATCTGGATAATATTGTTAAAGAATCAACTTCTAAAACTAGCTATTATTGTGATGCAACTCAATTGCCGCTTAGTGATGCCAATACTGTATGTACTAG
>JAGOUD010000168.1 GCA_018061465.1 Burkholderiales bacterium | reverse complement strand
TGATGGTAACATTGAAGCGATTGGCAGTGGTGCTCTGACCATAATCGATATGTCTAAGGTTGAGTTTTCTTCGGTGGCTAGTACTTCAACAGGTGAAGCAATTAGTTTAGTCGGGGTTAAGATTCATACCTTACTTGATGGTGATCGTTATAATACGAAGAGTCATGAAGTAATTCAATTTATAAAGTAATACTATGCAACGTATAATTATTCATGGTGGTTGTGGTGCGCGCGAGGACTTAAATACTCCTTTTGAAGCTTATCATGAGAATTTATTGCCTATTATTCAGGCGGCACGCGAATTTTTAGAGCAATCCAATGATGCGATTCAAACTGCATTGTTTGCTGCCAGATTATTGGAAAATAATCCAATCTTTAATGCTGGCACGGGGTCACGAGTGCAACAAGATGGGCAAATTCGCATGTCTGCGTCGTATATGGATAGTCGTAAAAATAAATTTGCGGGTGTCATTAATATTCAGAATGTACAGCATCCATCAGCGGTAGCTTACGCTTTGCATAACCAACATCATAGTATCTTAAGCGGTGAATACGCAACTAAACATGCTTATGAGAATTTGCAAATGATGCCTTATAATCCGATGACTGAAAAGCGCTGGCAGGAATATCTTGAATTAAAGCGTGGACTAACTGGTACGATTGGGGTAGTTGTCTTAGATGATAGTGGTGTGTTGTGTGCGATTACCTCAACTGGTGGTGCTGGTTTTGAAGTTCCTGGTCGTGTTGGGGATAGTCCAACCGTAGCTGGCAATTTTGCATCGGCGGTAATGGGTATTTCTTGTACTGGAATTGGTGAGGAAATTGTTAATAAAGCGATTGCGACCAAAGTTCACACTCGGGTATTGGATGGAATGCCATTAAATGAGGCGGTTAAGCGTTCAATTGCTGAAAGTAATATCGATGGTGATTATGCTGGATTAATTGCAATTGATGCTAAGGGTAATATCTGCACTGGTACAACAACAATCGCACAAACACTCTATGCTTATCATGATGGTAATGAATATAAAACGTTTCTGGCCGATATTCAAGACTAAGTCAAAGAGTATTTATTAAAAACACCAGTTAGAATTAGCTGGTGTTTTTTAGATTTAGGAGCTAGAACTGGTATTTTTATGACGAGTGGCTTGTTTGTATAAATATAGTGTTAGATTTTATTGGTGTTGCTGATGATACATATGTATTCGTTATGCAGTACTGATTTTCCAATAAAAAACGCGGTTGAGAGGTGGAGTATAAGGTATATTCATTAGTAATAATGGTGTTTGATTAGTGAAATTGGAACAATTAGAATTGTATAAATAAATTATGATTAAATAACATAAATGGCTACAGTCGTGTTTGATTTAAGGTGTGTGGTTAATAAAAAACAGCCTATATGATTCGGCTGTTTTATGTTGATAGAGGTCACATGTGTTTTGTTTATATTCCGCCACCAATTATAAATTGAGCATTTGTTATTACCGTTTGTGTTCCAGTAAGAGAGAAAATAACTTGTTGAGCGTTACTATTTGAACCATAAATCGTAAAGTTGCATGGAGATGATTGTGTACACCCTTGTACTTGACTAGGTGTTCCACCATTTATGGTATATGATAGTGTTGAGTTATTTAATGTTCCAGTTGAAGCGTAGCTTAAGTTAACTAAACAGTTATTAGGCGTAACTCTACAATTTGTTGCTGTACCTGTAATACTATAATTGTATGTACTACCACTGGCCGAGCTACCGCCAGATCCAGATATATTTTGGACGTCACTACTGGTCGTTCCGCCGCCACTATTGCAGGCTGCTAAAAGTAAGATTGCACTAATTCCAACAAAAAGAGATTTGAATTTCATATTTAAACTCCAGTTAAATTTATATTATACTGGGCGGATTATACCATTTTTGGAACAGTGTAAGGCATAGATTATGCTTTGATAAACATTAAATGTAGAATTTAGAGATGTTTTCGAGATAAAATAAATTTTATAGAAAAGGATTGCGATGAGTAGTTTATCATTTCGGTTTGAAGTCGCACAGTTAGTCGATGTCGTAAGAATCCAACAAATTTATGCACATCATGTACTGAATGGTTTGGGTACATTTGAAGAAAATCCACCGAGTCTAGTAGAAATGCACGAGCGTTACCAAAAAATTACTGCTGCGGGATTTCCATTTATAGTGGTTAAACTAGATAATTTAGTTGTTGGTTATGCTTATGCAGGACATTTTCGTGAGCGTTCAGCTTATCGTCATACGGTTGAAGATTCAATTTATGTTGCGCCAGAGTTTGTAGGGCATGGTGTGGGAGAAATGTTGCTGATTGAGCTAATTCGTCTGTGTCGTGCACGTGGTTATCGTGAGCTGGTTGCCTTAATTGGCGATAGTCGTAATCATGCGTCAATTAATCTTCATCATAAGCTTGGTTTTAGTCAGACTGGGATTATGCAGAAAGTTGGTTATAAATTTGAGCAATTTGTTGATGTAGTAATAATGCAATTAAGTCTTTAGTTTTCATGGTTGGTTTTACGCAGTAATAATAATCCGCCAATACAAATTAATTGGAGAATAAACATCATAATTAGAATAGTTTGATAAGAAATGGAATGGTTTAGCGCAAGACTAGTGCAAGCTTGACCAACTAAGCTAGCGAGGTAAAACAAACTAGCGAGGATCCCATTAATTAGCGGTGAAATTGCGCTTAGGTTTGGACTTAGGCTAATTTGTTGTAACACCAGCGTAAGAATATGAATAGCTAAAACTCCACTAAGTAAACTACCCAAGATATACATTAGTCCAAATTGATAGAAATTAACGCTCAGGCTCAGACCGAGTAAGGTTAGTCCATACAAGAAAATTAGGGCAATTAAAGTATTTTTGGCGGAAAACTGGCTGAGTAATTTAGTTTTATAGAGAAGCGCGCCAATAATTCCCACAAACATGGCGAGTGAGTTAAGCGTGGTATAATGGCTTAAGCTAATATGATCATGATGAATTTTGGTGGTAATCAAAATATAATATGGACTATTTGCCAGCATGAGTAAGAGAATTATAAATAATAAGTGGACTAATTGCGGATATTGCCAGAGCCGCTGGATAACCTGAGTTAGTGGCAAATGTAATTTTTTGCTGAATGCAGTTTCTTCGAGTTGGCTAACTGGTGGTATTTGGCTTGCGCACCACCATAACAAAACACAGCCGAGAATAAATCCTGCGGCAATCCCACGAACTTGATAATTTTGATAGAGATACCCCGAGAGCTTGATGTCAATTGCGCCAAGAATTCCACCCCAGATTGCTAAGTCACTTTGAAAATCGCGGACTTTATCTGCCAAAATAGTAGTTAATTGTTTATCTAATGAAAAATATAAACCGCGAAACAAAATGCTACAAGCTAAGACATAAGCACACAACCAGTAAAAATTAGCCAATGGAAAGAGTAGCATAATAAATGAAAACGTAATTACACTCGCAAAAGTTAACCATAAAATAGATTTGTAGCGCAAATTATTGATCAGGTAGCTAATCAAGATTGAGAGCATAAATGGTAAGCTTGGGACAATATTGGCCAAGCTGGCATAGTTGTAAAAGTTTGGATTGTTACTCGGTAGCATTATGGCGTGGTAATTTAGCAATGGTGTGAGGATGTTTCCGATTAAGACATATGATAAAATACAGGTTAAAACCACATAACGATAGGTTTTATTACGGTAATTGTCTAAGTTGAGGAAACGCATAGTTAGATCACTTAATTAAGAATAAGTCATAACCATAGCATAAATTTACGGTGCAATTTAATTTGATTTGTTCTTTTGAAATCTAAAGTTCTTTTGGCTGGTATATTTTAGAAGAAGATTAAACATTTTATGTCGATTTCAAATTTAGAGAATGAAAAATAAATAGATTAATGAGGTAAAGATGTGAAAAAAATATTGATAATTGTTAGTTGTCTATTGACGATGAATGTTTGGGCGGATGCACCAAGTATGGCACAAGATATTTTAGCGCAAATAGTTCATGGTTCGGTAAACACCGATCCTGATTTAAGCGAGGCACAGGCTGATGACAGTGTGATTGTTTCGCTCAAGGCGGCAGCAATAACCTTAGCTTGCCAAGAGCAGTACGTGGCAGAGGAGTCAAGTGTAGTTAATGGTTGTATTGAGCGCAACAAAAAAGCGGTGTTAACTATTGGTGATTTGAGTCAGCCAGCTTTTACGGTTGGTCAACAAGCGGCGTTACAACAAGCTAAAATT
>JAGOUD010000026.1 GCA_018061465.1 Burkholderiales bacterium | reverse complement strand
ATATATTTAGCTTCTATTGCCACATCCTGAACTATGCCTTTTTGCATTTTAGTAATTAAACTATTTTCCTGATGTTTTTGCTGGTCAATATGCGCATTTCTAGCCTGTTTTAATACATGCTCTAAAAAATCTTTGCTTTCATTTTGATCTTCTGTACGCAGCTCTTCTCGATGATTATCAACAATGGACACCGGCAGCTTTTCCTTTTGTTTTGCATGAGATACCGCAGGCTTTTGCGTCTGACGCATTTCAAATGTAGCTGGACTTATAAAAGGAATTCGTCCAATTAAATCATTGCTCATAATCTATCCTTTTGCCAACATAAGCAATTTTTTCAATAAATCCCTAAAAGGTGGATTATCAAACTGTGACTGCTTTACTAACTCATTAATCTGCGGAAATTTATAAATAGCTTCATCAGCTAAGGCATCCTGCCCTTCTTTATATTCTCCCACCCTAATTAAAAACTCCAACTCATGGTATTTAGACAACAACAGCCGAATATGGCGTGCTGCATCTAAGTGTTCTTTGCTAATAATCCGATCGGCAACCCGGCTTAAACTCATTTGTAAATCCACCGCCGGAAAATGACTTTTTTCCGCCAACTTCCGCGATAATATAATATGTCCATCCACAATTGATTTCACTTCATCCGACACCGGATCTTTAGCAAAATCATCCCCCTCCATTAATACGGTATAAAAAGCCGTAATACTACCTTCTGGAGTATTACCCGCACGTTCCATTAAACGCGGAAAAGCTAAAAAAACCGAAGGCGGAAACCCACCACGGGCTAATGGTTCACCGGCTGATAAACCAATTTCTCGTTGTGCACGAGCAAAACGAGTAATCGAATCCACAAATAAAATAACCCGTTTCCCCTGCGCTCTAAAATATTCAGCAATAGTCTGTGCCACATAAGCACATTTTACTTGCTCAACTGGAGGTCGATCTGAGGTCGAAACCACCAATACGCAGCGCTTGCGTAAATCATCATTTAATTCTAAATCAATAAATTCCCGCACTTCACGCCCACGCTCACCAATTAAGGCAACCACTAACACATCTACTTTAGCATTTCTAAGTATCATGCCCATTAAGGTAGTTTTACCCATCCCAGGACCTGCAAAAATTGCTAACCGCTGCCCCAGTCCACACGTGGTAAATAAATCAAGCGCGGCAACCCCTGTAGATAACATATCATTAATTAAAGGACGCTCAAGTGGTGATGGCGCATTTGCCATAATTGGCATTAATTTAGCTGTAGCTGGAATTTCTTTACTAAACTGCTTATCATCAACTAAACTACCAGTTAACGCTCCAAAACCATCAATAATTTTGCCTAATAAATAATCTCCGGTACTAATACAAAAGTTCTCATTAGTTAAGTAAACCCGACAGTTATGCGAAATATTAGCTGTACTTCCAAACGGTAGTAATTTAACATACTGCCCATCAATGGCTACCACTTCAGCATATAATTCAAAGTCGGTTTTTTGTGAGTATATCGTACACAAATCCCCAATTTTGGCATCCGGCAAATAGGCATTTAACACTACGCCTAGCGCACTAATTATACGCCCATGAATCCGGTAGCTTTTAAGAGCCTCAATACGAGTCTCTAAATTGGCTAACTTGGACAGCATTCTGTCTTTATATTGCCCAATGAGTTCTTCTAATTTCATAAGTTTTTAAGGTATCTATTTCATGTACACATCAAACAGGAGAAGAGCAAAACGAAACACTTTAGTTGCCATCCAATCTGCTGTGATATACAATGCACCCATTACAAAAACTAACTTAACCGCAAATGCCAGCGTTTGTTCCTGAATCTGAGTTAATGCCTGAAACATACTAAACAATAACCCAACAACTGAGGCAATTAAAACCACCGGTAACGATAGGACTAATGATAACATCAACCCCTGCTTGGCTAAGTAAACCACATCATAATTCATAGGCACCCCCTCTAACAAACAGTATATACACCGTTGCGAACAAAACATAACCATCCGCTTTAAGATTAGACTGCTTCATTTTATTCGCAACGAGAGTGTTATAGACAATCCTTCCACTCTTATGTATATTATACCATATTTAAATTATTATTTAAAGAGCTGAGTGACCGGTATTGGCACCGCTTTGGGCAATTGATTGAATATCCTTATAAATTTGTTTTATAACTGATACGCTGCTTTGAATAATATTATTAGCTGATTGCTCGCCACCCTCAATATCATTTTGCATACCAGCATATATCTGGTTTCTCAGACTCTGAATTTCCATATCTTTTTTAGCCTGAGCAGATGCGACCTGTAATTTATACTCCATTACCGCCAAGGATAAATTTTGTGCAGAAAAAGCCACTTGTGACATAGTCATAGTAAACATTAACGTACGCATCATGGTAGAAGTGATCTCTTGCCCATCTTTTTTCACTTGTTCCATAAACCCTTTTAGTAAATTCTTCAATACCTCAGGCAGCATATCGGTATATTTATTACCTACCGCCGCTAATCCATTGGCTGTTGCTGGCGGAGTAGCTTTCTCGGAAGCCATAAAATTACACGCTATAGCCATTGCCATATAAAACGCCATTTCTGCCATCTGATCAACCATTGTTGCATCAGCTTTAGATAAACCAATTGCATCACTACTTAGAAATTTAATGATCTGATCACGTAAACCGCTCTTATCCACAATTATAGAAATCAAACCTTCAATACCCCCCATTGAAGCTGCCTGCATATTTAAATCTGAACTCGCCTCATCACCTTTGTACACTTTGATTAAATCCATAAACTGGAATACACTACCAACTAAACTACTGCCGGCCATAACCCCAGCGGTAAGAATCTTAGCTGACGAACTACCCATCTTTACCAAGCCTGACACGCTACTAAATTGAGTATATGAATCATACAATGATACTAGCATGAATACCGTACGTTGTACTGCTGCTGCATGATTTCCGGCAGCTGCTGCAACCCCATACATGCACATATTCTTTAGAGCGCTATTTTTAGCTAGATCAGGATCTATAATAATCATTGTACTAGCAACAGTTCTAACTACTGCATCAGTTACCATATAAACTGCAATTGCCGCATCTACAAGAGCTTTAACATCATTCCCCGCTGCCACGTCCTTAAGCGCAGCCCCAATATGCTTAACTGCCACAAACGCATCAACCACCACCATACAAAAACCTAGAATGCCTGTTCTGCGGTGAGCATCATCAATTTTTTTCTGCCGATCTTTCCAATCCTTAATAATTTTTTCCGTATGCATTTCCGCAATATCGGCATTACTACTAAGTACAATTCCAATGGATTCTGTCAACGCGTCCAACTGATCACTCAATAGCATCGCTTGATTATTCATACTTGCGGCAACAGGTAATAAAATTAATGCTAACCTAGTTGCACTGTTTTGGGTACTGCGCACATTGCTAGGACTACTCGTATCTACTACAATAATTTCATTGTTATTATCCAGCTCTTCATTCTCTCCGGCCTCATTACCTTCTGGTTTCCCCGGTCCATACACGCCATCAGTCTCTTCATTCATCGCAAATAATTCAGCAATTCGTTCACTAAAATTATCCGGCACCATGGTTTTGCCGCTAAATGGTTGTGGACTGTAGCCCGATAGTGCATCAACTAAAGCGGTTGAAACACCTAGTGCCTTGCCATCTACTTTAACCACACTCTGTTTAATAAACTCAGACTGCTTCTCATCTGCAACCACTATATTTTTGTAATCAGTATCATTTTTTAATGACACCGCTGCAGCTCCACCCCTTGCATTATCTACCTTAAATAATAATCTGTTATTGCTAATATCTTTAAATATCATGATTAATTCATCCTTAAATATAACTAATTTTGTTGGTTATTTTAACTCCCAACATTCCCGAAACTTCCACTAAAACACCTTCAGCAAAATAAGTTCCATTGGCCGATAATTTAACTTTGCCAGGCCATTTTACAAGGTCAAGAATATCCCCTACCTTATATTTAGCCAGTTCAGCTAAAGAAGCAGTAATTTGTCCAACTTCACACTTTATCTGCAAGCTAACGTCATCTGCTGAAATTAGCGCATCATCAATACCATTCGCCTCAAAATCATCATCGTGCTCTTCCTCAGGAAGATCTTCATCGTCTTCATCATCCATAGTAGAATCAATATCTAAATGATCAATATCATCCTCATCTAATGAATCAAATTCTTTATTCATAACACCCCTTCACCATTATACCAAGCTGCAGGTATTAGATACACCACAGCTTGTACTATAATTATTATTTGCTGCGGGCAGCAATCTCCTGTCCACTTCTCACACTCGATAAAGTTTGTGCCGCAGACTGACTAATTTCCGACACTGCACTGGATAAGCTGCGCTGCTGTTGCTGCGCATCTTGCCCCTGCGTGCTAAACATACTGCTAGTCACATTGAGCATTTTTTCTTTATAGCTAGAAACAGACTGGTGTCTCTGACTTAGAAATTCACCCACAGTTCTTAAAAAGGTTGAAACTCCATTAGTTATTACACTACCGTATATATTCAAGCGATCCGATTTAACCCTTAATTCCTGCTTCAAATTATTAATATGCCCAGAAACTGATCCCTCTACCTCTCCAGTTTTAGCATTAGCCGAACCAACTTGATCCAAGCGAACCTTGTTAAAATCACGTAAACCATCCACTTTGGTCATAGCCTCATTCAATTTAACCGCATGGCCATTTATCTGTTCTTTAGTTAAATTCGGACATGCAAGTAAATCTTGCCGCGCCTGCGGAATCCCTTTACTTAACTGAGGCTTTAATAACTCAAAGTCAGCTTGAGGACGTAGTCCATTAATACGACCTGTAGCATTGTCAATCTCGTATATTTCATCATTTCTCGCATTCTCTAATATTTTGGGTTTAGATTGCATAAATGAATGGTGTTGTATCTCTGCTAAATCCGCTGGACCATTAGCGCTTTTATGATCTTTTAAAGTCTGCACATACTCAACATCAGTTTGATTGGCATGTTTTTGAGGCAGAATGTCTCGATCCACAATTTCATCCAAAGCTGCTTCTGCTTGATTATTCAAAGGATATTTCTTATCTATATCCGCCTTAGATACACCTTTTATTTTCAATTCATAGCGTTTATATGTTTTATCCATTAACGCTTCAGCACCCTTATTCCAATTCTCTGCTATATTCTCAAAATCTTGGTGCTCATCAATAATTTGCTGAGAATTATTGCGCTGGCTGGCCACGTCTGTATGAAAGAAACGATCATATGCACCCTTATTGGTAACCGTAAGGTCCAACATATGCGTGGTATTATTTTGCCGTTCTTTAATAATTGCAGCAAGTTCCGGAGATTTACCTAACTTCTCCATTTTATACCGACTCATTTTCTCACCCTCAGCGGCGCGCGTAATGCGATAACAATTGCCATCTTCGTCAGCTTGCAGCATTGACATCTTCTTAGCGCCATTAGTGTCTTCAAATTCAGCTAGTATTTGAATATTGCCATCTCTATCCGCATGTTGTGCTATCGCCGAATCTTGTATCCTGCCACTAGTTGGAGTTTCTGCCCGCGATAACATCCGCTTAAATTGTGCCTGATCCAATTTCCTAAAGTTAGCATTTTGAGCTATGCTGTCTACTACTTCCTGGTCGCTGGTTACTCTTTTTAACACTCCAGTATTTAAGGTACCATTTATATTAAATTCAGGTACAGCTGTCTGCGGGGTGGTGAGTATTCTTCCCACCGGAGGACCAATGAGATTGCCAGTATTTGGATCACGCTGCTGAACCACGTTATAGCTTTCTCCACCACTAAATGAATTACCTCTAGATTCAATACCTTGTGCTGCATTTTTAGCAACTGCATCAGAATCTTTTACCCAGATATCCGCCCTGGAAGTAACATTATTTTTATCAAAGGTTTCCAATACATCCCGCCTTCCTAAGCGTTCTTGTGCAGTTACCACTTTATTCATCGCATCAGCTTCAGCATTAGCTTTGTTCACTGCTGCCTCATGACGACCACCTAAAGATTTTACGCGATCATTAAGCGTAGTACGAGTTATATTAGTATTTTTTAATTTATCGGAAATATTAGTAAAATCCTCAATATCTGTTTTTGCCTTATAAGTATCTTGTTTTATAGGGTGCAATTGGTCTTTAGCTAATTCTTGCTGAGCATAGCTGCTCCTTATCTGCATGGCGCCACCGCCTACCGCACTCGCTAAGGAAGCACTGCCGAAAATCATTGAGCTTACCCCAGCTTTTTTGATCTCATCTTTAATATCATTACTTTCACTATTAGTTATACTAATTTGAGTGTTCATTATAATTGTCCTGCTTTGGAGTTCTTTTAAATTACTAAGAAGCCCATTATTCATTATTTTATTTTGCTCCGGACCAATTACCCAAATTAAATATGATAATAGTCTAACTAAAGGATTGCCGCAACCGTATTTACCTGCTTTTATTTTATAGCTTAAATCATCATTGCCATCATTGCCGCCACCATTATCATCACCTACATTACCATCGTTACTGCTATTGCCAACACCACCATTATTGGTAGTAGTTAAATTGGTATTTAATGGTTGCGGTACGTAATAACTTTCAAGCTTTATAGATACGTTAGGAAGCTCAGTTGTAATGGCCCCTTCTCGAGCTGACACTTTAAATGGCAGCTGTCCTGTATTTGATTTTCTGGGCTCATTCTTTTTAGCCTCAATATCTCCCGCTTGTTCAGCTGCACTCTCATTGGGCTTGGCTTCTTCCACGGCTGCTGCTTGTACTCCAGGCACAAATTTAGCTTGCACATCAGTATTAGCTCCATCTTTAGAGCGATCCTGCTGCTTAGTAAAAGCTCTGGTGAAATCAATAGCACCATTAATTGCAACACCGCCGCCGCCACTTAGCGCTTCTGGCTTATGCAATTTATTATCATTAATATCTTTAAACATCATTTTTCCTTCTTTAAATTCAAAATGGAATTCCATTTTAACACATTTCGCCCGCCCGCATCTTACTTTTTTGGGTGGTCAGTTTTTTCAGCCCTCTACCTCCTTACTTTTTAGAGCTGGCAGAAGTTGACTCTACCAGCTGATAATCATCCTTTAAGTTAACATTATGCCCGCCAACTGTAACATAATTCCCCAATTTATAAGTACTCTTATCCCAGATAATTTTTGGAGTAACTAAATAAAGCGTAACTTCTTTATGTACTACATTAACTTTATTTTTAAATAGCCAGCCAATCCATGCCAAATCGCCCAATCCAGGCACCTTAGTTTCATCCTCCTGAACCACATCCTTGGTGTAGCCTGCCAACACTATGCTTTGCCCCTCTTTCAACAGCGCTTGGCTGTTAATTTCACTTTGAGTAGTACTTGGCGGAGTTGGGGTACCTGAGGCAGTTGGTTGATCAATACTTCCGTCATCTAATATAATTGATAATTTAATATGCCGCGTATCCCCATCAAAAATCACATGCGGGGTAATTTGCAATGCTTGAGTTGTTTGCATACCATTCATCGCGTTACTAGTATTTTGTCCAGACGTCGCGTAAAAATAATTCTTATTAATGCTAACAATAGCCGGAATATTATCAATAGTAGCTAATGATGGCTTAGAGAGGGTTTGAGCAAAATGGTTCTGCTCTAAATATTGCAAACTATCGCTAAAACTCAAAGCGCTAGTTACAATTACCTGCCCCGGATTTACCTGCTTAAATGAAGTAATTAAATTGTTGCTTATGCTGCCGGTATTTAAATTACCCGCACCAAAACCAACTGATGCCCCAGCTGCTGATACCCACCAATTAATTCCGGCTTGGTTTAGCTTATCCTGATCCAGCCTAATAATCATCACCTCAACCTGAATTAACGGTGCCGGCACATCTAATTCATCAATTAGGCTTTTGTAAATTGACAAATTATTGCTTTTATCTCTTATCACTATGGTATTTAATCGTGCATCAGCTTGCACTAAAGGATAACTACGCCCAGCTCCAGATGCAGTTGACGTATCAGACTGATCCTTATTATTACCTAAGTTACCACTAGCTGAATTATCGCTTTTACCAGAGCCGCTAGAGCCATTACCGCTGCTATTTTGGTTTTTTATTGCCTCAGCCACTTGGTTGCTAACCCGATTAGCCCCGCCAGAATTTACCTGATTGTTTTGTAATAAACCTTTTAAAATGGTGGCTACACCTGGTATTATTATTTGTTGGTTATTAAAAGTAAACTGCATATCCACAGCATTGGCATATTTTAAACGATATACTGCAAACTGTTGATTTGCTGGGGTGATATTAAGCATAGAAATCTGTTCAGATACTAATTTCACATACTCTCTTGGACCAGTTATTAAAATTCGATCTTCAGCCGGCATTTCGGAATAGCCAAAACGGTTAACGTATAACCCCATTTGGGTTAAATTATCACGAATCCCATCCATATCTTGCGGTGCAACATCTAGTTTTGTTGTCACATTGGTAGTACTGGTAATGTATAAAGTACCGGAATAAATAAACCAATTAAACCCATATTGTTTCGCCAGTTTATTAAGTAAATCATCTATTTGGGTTACCATAAAACGCCCGTCTATTCTTTGGTTTAGAATTGACAGGGGTAAATCAGGAGCAAAAGATATGCTCAAGCCATTATTCTTGGCAAATTCGCTTAAAGTAACCTTTAAGTTTTTACCATTGAAAAAATAATTATACTGCCCACTTGAAGCAGCTGGCGCATTATTTACCGTAGGTATTATAAATCCTTGATTAGGATCAGCAAATACTGCATAGTTGCACAACAAGAGACTTAATAAAATTTTTTTCATGGACACAATACCTTAAATTGTTAAGTGTGTAATGCGGAAGTTTCCTCCATATGACAAGATTATCCGCTATTGCTAAAAAGATTAATACCTTCATTTTTGGTAGGCACATCGGAAAATTTACCCTACTGTTATTTCACGAGAATTTCAGCATACCACCCAAATAGGGAATTATCCACCTATAAAAATCTGCTACGATCCTGCCACATAAATATGTTTTTACGCGGGGGGTTAACTATGTTTACATTTCTTCTTAATAAAAAACTTTCATTTGCACGTCAAAATGACTTTAAACAAATACTAACCGGTTCTAAACACCCTGGGAAATTAGCTGGTGAAAATGAATTAGCCAAGCTGCTTAAATCCGGTATGCAGTATTTTAACACTAGTTCCTCAGAGTGGGAAAAAGAATGCATTGGTGCAGGTACGTGGACAATCTCCGGCAAGAATACAACCGCAGGCAAAAACAGATTAAGAGGCGGCAGCGTTGACCATATACCACAAAAAAATACCATAGTTTGGGAAATTGCATACAAAACCATAACCATAAAAAATGTTAACCCTCAAAAAATAGCGTTAGAATCTTTAGAATCTTCAGAACCATTAGAACCTTTAAAGCCTTTAGAACCTTCCGGATATAAAGATATTAAAATAACCAGTCTGCAATCTGATAAATCTACTCATCGTGTAAACTTACTTAACTTTATACACCAATTAAAAACACAGTATAGCGAAAACCAGACAACCCCTACAACCGTTGATTCTCAAACTCAAACATTAATAGAACGTTTAAAGCCCATAGATTGGTTTCAGGGATTCAAAAAAGATGGAGAGAATAAAGGATATAGCCTAAAAGATGACCAAGTAGTGGAGAAGAAACCACTAGAATTTCTACTTAAAGAATATTATAACGAATATTTTGATCAAGCAAAATTTGATAAGCTCCCCCTCAAAACTACCTTTGGAGCAGTTTTAGATACCTTAAAAAGTTTAAATAGTAATTCACCTTCCCAACAATTACCGGAAGATGATGAAGATTTTATTTCTTTAGCTGAAAACTTATTTGGCGGTGATGATAGTAAAATTAATCTGCCTTTTTACGACATAGTAGAAGCTAGCATAACCAATGACCTAAATACATATCCTCAATTAATTGAGTTATGTGAAGCAATGAAACTGCGGCTACAAAGTTTATACATAAATAAGCACCATTGGATCTCTACAGAAGATGGGTATAACCAAACACTACTCAATCGTATCGACCGCACCCTCAGCACATTAAAAGAAATCAAAGCCCGACGCGACATACTCGCAGATCAGTCTGAAACCGTCTCTCCTATTCAAGATCGTTTTAAAACTCAATTAAATCAAATATTATTAAAAGTATGGAGTTACAAAAATAATTTAAAAGCAGCATTACTTACTCCTGAGGCATTAGATGCCAGAGGAATAGCATTTAGATATGCTCACAATACCGGAAATGATAATGGTTATCATGCAACACAACGCGCTAATGACCCCAGCCCTATAACAGAAGTGCATACTAATCAAACGCCTGAAGCCGAAGCAGCAGAATTTAATACTATTGCGCAAACCTTTGCGGGAATAGTGTGGTCAATCACTTTTGAAGAAAAAGGATTAAATCCAGAAAACCTTAGAAATATGAAATTAATAAAAATGGAGTTATTAGATTTTTTATATCAAATTGATGCATATAATAAAACTAATCCTAAAAACGCATTTTATTTGAGTAACGAACAGTATAAGGCTTTTGCCGCACTTCTAGGTCGGCAGCGCTCCAATAATCCAATTAGTAAATTAATAACTAAACTGCGTGGCGGCACTACCAGTTTAAAACAACTGCACCGCTACACTAACCTTCAAGCAACAATAGGGGCTAGTGAAACACAATCACCCCCTAAAGTCGCTAATAAATTTAGTATTATGGATATTGAAGCTAAATTATTAACCCTCTCCAAAAAACTGCAAAAAAATCCGCAGAATACTCAACATCAAACCGAACTAAAAAATTATATTGATGAGCTTATTAAAAATAAAAAAGATACTCAATCAGCAATTGCTACCTTATTATTTAGGCGGAATAAGCTGCGCTTTGACCTCTATAGTTATGTGAAAAATATAGAATTTAATTATAATATAACATTATTAGATAAAAATAGCGAAAAAGAATTAGCGGAGATAATATATTCCACCAATCCTATTATTGAGCCAATAAAGACTGGAAATGACAGATATACCAAGTGGCGAAGTATCCTTAAAGATTATTCATGCAGCAATAGAACTAAAGCAGATGTTTTAGCATGGATTAATCAGGTTAGTTATCAAATTACTCATGATTCGTTAATGACAAAGCAGCAAAAATCATCTCTAGGGCAATATTTGCAAGATGAACTGAGCCTTGAACGTAATGGAAAATTTCTACCTATTATGGAACATGGAACTTTGGCACCCGCTATTGCTGCTTTGGGGGGAATTATGGGTTATGGCACCTTTAATTGGAAACGCTATTTTATGTTTGCTCATCCATATTTAAGTACCATGCTGTCTCCTGATGCTTTAGCAATTGTCGAAGGAATAGTCGGAATTTCTGCATGGATAGGCTTTTCGTGGTTAGTACCTAAAACGCAAGATCTAAAAAAAGGTCAAACAGTTACCTATAATAGTATTGCTCGCAGATTAACTAATATGCAGCAAGAAATTGATCAGGTTCATAAACGAGATCTCTCCAAAGAATTAAAAGATTTTGCAAATGCTGAAGCAAAAGATTTTTCTGCTTTAACTGCAAAGTTGAAAGATTTAAATTCAAAAGAAATACTTAAGGACATAGAAAATCTTAAGTCTTCGCCGCTAACTGCATGTAGAATTTTAAGTAAGGTTATATCTGATGATGAGGATGACAACGGTAATGGAAAGCTAGCTATATATAATCTTTTAAAATATGCAAAAAGTATACAAGACCCTACTTTAGAGAAAGAATTAATCACTTTGTGGCAAAATGCAACTAATGCCACCTTGGGCTCTCAATACTCAAACTTAAACCTAAATATAGGTGTCGAGTTTAATACAACATTAGCTACTATCAATGCTAGTAACAATTTATCTAAGAATATTCTCTTAGCGCTAAACCAAAATGATCAAAAACAAATAGATTTATATAGCCAAATCCTAAAAGCTTCTCCACTACTTGCATATGAAGTTTTAACTAAAAATTATAATAAAAATTCACAACCATCCCTAGAGTCTTACTTTAATGATATTTTACAATCCAATGCGCCACTCATAGCTGACACAAGATTGAATGATAACAATTCCACTCACAATTTAGCGAAGACAACAAGGATAAATATTGATATTCTACAAGACTACACAAATATATCAGCCATTCGCCCTCCATTTTTAAGCCTCACGCAAAAAACAGATAATGGTATCGAGAAAACCTACTATTTTGTAGCCAGCGAGAATAATGAGGAATACATAAAGCTAAATTTGGCGCCGCAATATATTGGTACCGATTCAAAACCAGGTTTAACTACGCAAAATATCGCTCGATGCCTTGAAAATGGTGAACATCATCTATTATTTCCTGACCACGATTTTACTCAAAATGATAGCCTTAACCAAGCATTAAGCACCAGGCTTAACCTCAGACAAACGCTTAAACAATTAAAAACAAGAGCAGTATCAGCTTATGTTAATAATACATATACCATCCAAACTATAAATAGCGAAATTATTAAAGCATTAGAACAAGAAGATATAACAAACATTAATTTTTACTTAAACTTACTTAACGATGACCCACTTTTTGCCTATCACGTCCTTAGTACTTATGACAAAGATGGCACATTATTATTCGATCGCCTCCTACAATTTACGCAAAAAAATGATAAAGATCTTAGTTTTTTTCAACAACTATCTAACTATATTACCCCCCCAACAGCAACTGATGATTCTTTAAAATTAAAAACATTAGAGAATCAACTAATGACAACATGGAGCGCTGCGTCTTTAGCACGATTTAGGGAATTTACTAATCAAACTGATTTAAGTACAATTAATGTAGGAGAAATTCAACATACAATCCGCAAATTTATAGCGGAATACCCAATAGCTAACGCTCGTGATGGTTTTACTGCAGTTTTATTATTTAAATCATTGATATTAACCTTGCCCAAAGAAATTTTAGCACAACAACAAGCAAAGACAAAATCATTGTTTTTTCTGAGTTCACAATACAAAACCACACTAGAACTAACTCTAGAAGCTAATCGCATAAGCAGTGTTCTACTCAAAGAGTTTAATACTATGCTTAAAAACATGCGCAAAGACCCAACTTCTAAATTTTATGTTTTACGTTTAATCAGTGGCAAACAGCAATACTTTTATAGATGTTTAACCCGTGCTTTTGGTGCTTTTATATGGGCAGCGACAGTAGCGCTTTTTACTATCCCGGTGGTGCTATCAGCTCTCCCAACTTTTGGTTTATCTTTAATACTAGTACCACAAATATATCAGTTATTCATACTGCCATGGGCAGATGCCGCACGCTTGACGATATATGGAATTGGTGACTCCCGTTATATAAGCCATCAGGATACCAAAGAATATTTACGGGTACAAGAACTTATCACCTTTTTTGAAGGATTAGACCCACTAAAATCACCGGAAAATGATGATTTACCAATTAAAACGCCTAGCATAATTGAGCAAGTAAATGAGCAAATAAAAAAAATGTATGCTTTTTGCGACCAAATAGCCGAAACAAGCCAACGAGCAGTAATTAATTATGCGCAAACTATACATCCAATGACTCCCAATATATTTTCTGCTGAAAATATAATGCAATCAAATCCGGAAGTAAATACACCTTATGTAGCGCCATCTTCGACTAATAAAAAAGTAGAAAACAGTGCAGGTCAGTTAAAGAGTCCAACTCAAGCTGTAAAAGATCAATATGAATTAAAAGATGAAGATAAACAATATGTAACCAAGATTAATGATATAGCATATAAATATCGTGAAAACGACACCAAACGTGAAGCACTAAAAAAACATTTTGATAATCTTACTCAGAAATTAGATAAAGAACCTATAGATAAAGCATCGGCACAGCAATTTCAACAGCGAATAGTCAGCATTATTAAAAATTCTGACCTTAATGAAATGGAAAAAGCCGAGCTATTAACTCATTTTGCAATTAATTGGTATTATCGAGCCTATCGAAGCAGCTTGATAGTATCAATGAATAGAAGTGTTTTAATGGAAAAAGATTTATTTATACCTAATATCATAGCCGGACTCGGCGCCTCATTCACTACTTATTTTGCTCTGCCTATATTTGGCTTACCATATTGGTGCATACCTTTAATTGGCGGATTTGGCGATACGGTTCCGGGGGCTGCTCCAACAATTTTGCCTAATTTATTTTATCAAAAGAAAGGAATTAATAACACCACCACCTATAAGGGATGTATGGATAATATTCAAGCAGCAATTCATGATTGTTTAGAAAAAGGTGCAAGCAATTGTTTTCCTGATACCAATGGTATTATAGGAAATACTTATATAGAAAATAATGACTTGGAAAATTATGGGCTATTAAAATCAATGTTAAATATTTTATCTCTTTCTAATGATCGTTGGTATAAAAATAAAATGTTCACTAACGAGTCACAAAAAAAATGTGAGAAATATATGCAAGGGTTTAACCGTTATGAGCAAAACCTGGTGAATAAATATAATGCGAAAGTGAAGATGCAAGAAGATAAATATAATACCAAGTATAAGGAAGCGCAAAAGGAACTAAAGACAATTTCTGAAGAGTTCATTGAAGTATCTAACCAACGCAATAACTTATTAAGGACAACTTCTGAAGAGTTCATTAAAGTATCTAAGAAGCGCAATAACTTAAGTACCAAATCAACTCCGAATATACCATCTTCAAATATGCTCGATCCACGTCTGCGTATCAGCAGCACATCGCAGTCGTCACCTACAGTAGGATTTAATCATTATGATGACCAATCCATATCAGCAGACAGTGACGCTCCTCATACTCCGCCGCCAGAATATACAAGTGGCACTAATACTCCACCTCCACAATATAAAACTGAATCTAATACACCAAAAGGTAAAAATGGTAGTGATACCCCTACCTATGACGCCGTAGCTGCCCAGCGAGAAATAGAACAGCGAATGAAACAATTAGAAGAACAATTAGAACTCCTTTACGTTCAAGAAGTAAAGGAGGTAGTTAAAGAAGTTCAGAGCATTAAAACCACCAAACAGACCACACGATGGTTCGCAAGATCAGTGCCAGGTCTATCTAATAAAAGCATTGAGTCCAAAAAAAATAAAACCATACAAATGCAAAGAGCAGTGAAAAAACTTAGGGATAACATTCGTCAGACACTTGAAGCAAAGCCGAACACTCAACCTACTAAACTAAGCCAAAAATCTTCTTCTACTGTCATGGGTAGTACATCATATTACCCGGAGGAGGGTACCACGACATTAATTGAAACTGAACCGTCGCTATTTCTATCAAAGCTCCTATTAGTTTAGTAGTTAAACATTATAGGGGTTGGAGATTCAGTATTTTGTTCCACCCCTTGCGCAGTTTCCCCATTTAATCCATAGCCCCAGCAGTAAACGTGTCCTTGGCTATTTAGAGCACAAAAAGTATCCCCTGCCCCAACTATTTTAGTAATAGCCGCTGTATCACTAGCAAAAGTTGGGTTGGCATAACTTACTACACTTGGAGTTAAGTTATTATCTTCATTATTATTACCCATCTGCCCATACCAGCCATTACCCCAACAATAGATTAACCCATTAGTTGATAGCGCACAAAAACTGCTCGTAGTTGCAGAAATGCTCTTAAATAAATCACCATTAGTTGGCATAGTTACAGCTGATGCAAAAGGATTTTTTTGCATAGTGGTATTATTTCCCATTTCCCCATCAAGACCATAACCCCAGCAATACGCCCTCGAATTAATTAGTGTACACAGTGAATACTGATTGCCAATAATACTCGTAGGTAGCGAAGTTGGCACATACGAATATTTTATTTGTGTAGGTCCAGCTTGATCATAAGTTAATCCATTACCAATTTGCCCAGAATTACCACGCCCCCAACAATAAATATAAGTGCTATCAAAGCCACAAAAATTGCCATCTGTTGCAGTTAGTGCATTAAGTTTTACATACTTACCTTGTGCCATAGCAATTTGGGTGGGAACAGTTATCTCCATATTTTGAGTACTACCTATTCCAGCTTCCCCATGTGTATTAATTCCCCAGCAATAAATGTAATTGCTGGTTGATTTAGCACAAAAAGTATTAGTACCAGCTTCTAGCAGCATACTAAATTTTAGATTGCCACTAACTAGCGTGGGAATAGCTACTGAATTTTTTGCCCCATTGCCGATTTGGCCATTCATACCATCGCCCCAACAATAGATAAGACTATTCTTATCTAAACCGCAAAAAGTTTCACTAGCGGCTACTAATTGCGTAAACGATAAAGCGGCACTGGTGCCCTGTGGCGGTGCAACTTTTTGCGGAATATTGCTGCTTGATTCCATTATCCCATTACCAAGTTGTCCATCTTCACCACTACCCCAGCAA
>JAGOUD010000025.1 GCA_018061465.1 Burkholderiales bacterium | reverse complement strand
TTACCATCGGTAGAACTAAATAAAACCAGTTGATTATTATTCTGCATTTTTGTATATACCTTGTAAATATTGTTATAGGTATGAATTGTAGCGCATTAATTGTACTATTTACTACGCAATTTACGCAATATAATTTAAAATGTATTTTTTAAAAAATAGTTAATCTATAGAGTGATTGATAGTTTAAAAAGGTAAGTATTTATTTACAAAATCTGCTGGAGTGATCACAGGATAATCATCTGCCAAACAAAGTAAATCTTTATCTCCAGTTATTAAATGAGTTGCCTGACTGGCAAGTAAAGTAGCTAATAGGTAATTATCATCCTCATCCCGACTCTTTACTGTTATATTAACCTCTGCAATATCAATAGTCACCCCTAACGTTGTTAATTCGCTAATATGTAATGCAAGTTCATCTGGAGTAAATTTAAGGGCTTTCCTAATTTTTGGATAAGTAAAGGTATTTTTCATCTCGTTAAATTGCGTGTTTGATAATGCAAGTGTTAAATTATTATTAAATATATTATCAACGATAATACCAGGGTTACTCATTGGTTTTAATAATGCAGAAATAAATATATTAGTATCAATAACACCTAGCACTATTTATGCTTTCTCGCAAATTCTACGGCTTCATTGGCTAATTTATCAGCTTCTTCATCAGTCATAGTTTGACCCAATCCCATCATTTGATTACGAACACTTTTAAAATTAGATTCTAACTGTTTCAAGCGATTGAAAAGCTCAATGTTGATAATGGCCCCCACCTCTTCAGCTCCTTGCTTAATAACACAAGTATTATGACCATACCGCACTCTATTTAGATAACTATTAGTTGTGTCACCAAGCTCATTAATATTTACTTCGTAAATCATAGCATTGCCTACATAAAATTTAATAACTACAGGAATTATACACTACATAGATTATCTTATCAAGATATAGATTTTTGATTACACAGTCGCGTTCTTAACTTTTTGTTTTTTGGAGTAAATTCTCATTTATTGTGATGTTCACTTATTTCCCAATGCAAAAGGTACTAAATGTTCCTAATCCATTGCAATCATGGATATGGATTGATATAATTGGATAAAGTGGGTGTAAAAGTTGGTGTAATTTATGAAAGTGCTCACTTATTTTTTACCGATTATGTGGTATATAAGGAAAGTATATACAGGATGGCATAAAATAGACTTTACGCCAAACGTGATAGATAATTAAATTAAAAATTGTTTATTATGGAATATGGTAGTTATTAAAAGGTAATATAAATTTTATGTACCAACTTATTTTTTTGCTTTTGCAATTACTTGATCAATGTGAAAGTCATGATCATAGTCCCAGTAAATTCGTTCATTTTTGTAGTGTACTTGTTTAAAAAAGTCCACGTCATATAATCGGTTATATGAGGGGATACGCTTTAATTCAGCAAGTACATCAAACTTTAGTACTCTATTATCATCGGTCACAATCTGTAAAATATAATTATCTAAGGGAATAACGGATATAAATTTAGTCATGACTATATTACCTCAATGGTTCAATTTTCATTAATTCTTTACCATTTATTGCTAATTTCCAATCAATTAGTAAATCTTCCTTATGAATTTCAATCCAGGCTTGCACAATTCTAGTTTGTTTAGTAGGGAATTTACCGGCTAATATTTCACCAGTTTCAATTGAGAAAGAAGCGTTAAAATCTTGGTATTCAGCATGAATATGTGGTATATTATGTTGTTCGTTATCATAAAAATACATTAAAATTTGTATACCGTAGAAAATTGCTATTGTAGGCATTACTCATCCTTTTTATTATTTTTTCTTAGTTTTGTTATATGTGAAATTTGCTTTTTACTGTTAATCTTCTGTAAATAGTTATTAATTATTAGCTTTTGGGTGGGGCTTCATATATCCAGAGCTTTAAAAAATGATTGTCCTGTTTTACTAAAACAATCTCGCATTCGTTCAGCAACAGAATCTTTATTTAGATATTCACTGTAGTCGATATCTTTATATATAAAAAATAAAGATAAGAATTCACGTATATATTTCATTTTGAGTATCCATTTGTAAAGGCATATAATCAGTATTATACCAGAGTTATGAAAGCTATAACTTACAGATACACATTTTGTTTGTATTAACAATCCATAAGGGGTATATAAGTCAGTAAATATTTCAGGCAGTATATTTATTTGAAATTGTGTTTTCATGGAATTGATAAATTATGTTTTTTACCATATTCAATATATTCACTATCCGAATAGCGTGGATGGTTATTTGATAAATCATCTGCATTTTGCGATTCCCTTAGTGTATAGTTACAATTAGCTATTAAATAAGAGAAATTTTTATCAAATACTACTTTATCTTGTGGTGTATACCTGGTTTGATATTCACGATCGGTAATGATCCCAGATTGTTTTTCCTGATCTAATAATGTCAATTTATTTAGATAAACTTTCATATTATACCAAGCTGTATAGCATTCATTATTTATCTTACCATTTAATTTACTCCAAAATTTAAGAGTATCATTATATTCACCTAAATAAATATTGTATATATTCAATAATTGAGTTTTTTTATTAGTTTTAATTTGGTCGCTATCATTTTTATTGGATTTCAATATTTTAAAGATTTCCATGTTCATGAATTCATTTACATTTCTTGCTAATCTTGCTTTATGATTATCCATCCACCCTGCATCATAATAACCAATACATTTGGTAATGTCTTTTAAAGAATCTGATGGTATTTTACCAGCAATATTAGAGCAGTCATCACATATAGAGGCATAAACATCATTATTAAACCGTTTTTTACATTTTTTTATACATTGAATATAAACTTCATGTGTGCACGATTTTTCTGGATTTTCATTCCAGATTGTTTCCTCATTTTCTACCTCGCTAACCATTTTAGAACTTGATGTACCGGAATTATTTTCAATGGTATTTTGTGGTGATGACGAAGAATAGCTTTCTTCTATACCATTTTGGGGTGCGGGGTTCGCAGAGTTATCATTTGAGCATTTGCCGGCTATTATTATTAAACCTAAAATAACCGCAAATACAACAAGAATGGTATACTTTTCTTGTTTTTCTCCGCAATGAGGACATTTTTTAGCACTGCTGCTAATATCTTTTTTACATAATTTGCATTTTACTAATTTCGCCATAATTTTATTTACCACCTTTTATAAAGGCTTGGTATTGTCTGGAAGCCTCCACAGGGTCAAGAGAAAGCTCAGGAGCTATTGTGGCACTGGTATTGTAATTAGAGACTGTATCAGGTGCAATATTTCCAATGCCAGCGAGTTTAGCTAATTCTGGTAAGGTAGCCTTCATCATATTTGCCATAACCATACGAGTTTTAGGATCTCGTTCATTTAGTGCATCTCGCATGTTCATTTGAGCCAAATTAAACCCACCATCCACTATATTATTAATCACAGCTAGTCGCTTGATTTGCTTATCAATAGCTGATTGTACTATATTCATTTGCGCAGGTGAGCAATTTTGCGCAATATCATTAATTTTGCTAACTATTTCAGTTACTTGTGTGCGCAATTCTTGTGTCCATTTTTCTTTATCTCGCCGTGCTCTAATGGTACTCTCTGGTATAGTATAGTCTCTTGCAATATGTCGGATTGATTCCCCAGTTTCGTATCTGGTTTTAATTATCTGCCATTGTTCTTGTGTTAATTTACGGGACACTATTTCCCGATACAGAAAATAATATAGTAAAAATAAACCAAATGTATCAACATATTATAGGCGCAAAAATTTCAATCAAGTATAGAATCAAGTATAAAATTTATGCGCATTTATAGACTTTGCCCACGATTTTTTAGGAATGTGATGATATAGCAAGGTAACAGGTAACAAAGTAACATATATTTATACATTATAACCCCTCCGTCCTGGGCACTGGCCTCCATCTAAACTTTTATGTGCATTTAATTTTGTATCTAACCGCTGACGTTTAAATTTTTTATTACATATTGGACACTGGATTGTATAGTTGTACATCAAAGTGGATGTTTGCCTTGATGGAGTTCTTTGCGAATATAGGTTATAACTTTCTTTGGGTAAATCCTGCGTAAATGGTGTTAATGTAATATCATATTGTGGTTTAAAAGGTGTTGCTGTAACTTTTATATTTTGAATACGATCAATTCGGAAACTCTTCCATTCATTTCCTTTGCTCTCTATTGCAATCAAAATTATATTCCCTTCTAGTGTTCGTTTTAGATTATAGGGTTCAATTAAACGTGCTTTATTATTATAAATAATTTCTAGGTATAGATAGTTAGCTCCGGCATAGCGAATAAGTTCTATTGGTACATTCATATGCCAGGCTTGTATCATACTTGGAGGTTGCCATGAATAATCAATGCGCTCTTCTGAAAATTGTTGTGGTATAACTTCTTTTAAAATTTTATTACCATTCCCATGTAGCCAATCAAATATATTTGGTAATTCTTGCCAAAATTCTTGCATTGCCGGCAATATCGGCAGCTGGTGAGCTAACATATTTGGCCATTCGCGTTCTAGTTCACGTAATTTTGGGTGCATATTGAGGAGTTGCATGGTTGGTACAGATATTTTCTTATATTCACATTTTTTTTGTAAAACATCAAAGATCAAGTTTGGTTTCTCTGTAGGGGTTGCATGCCGATAAAGATGTACAACATCATATAAATCACGAGGGCGGGCTCTTTCACCTAAAGCTCTAATTTTTTCTGCAAAAACTTCAGCAAAGTTATAGCAGTGTGCTTCCATTCCATTTTTAGGTTTATCAGAATAAGGATGATGCACATCTCGTAATACGGCAGGTAAAACAAGCAGTTCATCTGCCGTTAAATCAAGCTTTATACGAGCCATGCTTCCGCGGCGGTTAAGTGGACCAATATAATAAACACGACCTTCACTCGATATTTTGCCAGCATTATTTTGATAGATTTCAAAGCGAATGCTATCTGTAGGGAGCTCTATTCCAGAGGCATCATAAATCCAGTTGGCAATCTGATTGAAGCAATTCACTAAGAATCGTTCATTTAAATGGCTTATGTTGGTTAGTGTGTAATCTAAATCTTCCGAAAAACGGTAAGTCTCAAAGTAGCATTTTTTTAGACATGTCCCACCTTTAAAAACCCATTGGTCTAGTAAATCAGGATGATTTGCAATTCCCGCAAGTAGCCAGCCTAGCACATAATCTTTTTCTATAGTTTCTGCACTCAGGCTAAACTCACGTGCAAAATCCATTATTTCTTGTTTTGATATCATTGATGCCTACCAATTATATGGAACCCAAAGTCTCCAACGTGTTATTAATTTATTAGTTCCCGCGTGTTCGGGATCAAGCTTAGTTTTGCTGATTGTTAACTGTAGTTTACATATGTTGATTATTTCCAATTCTTTAGGAGCATACTGTTCAAGCAAAAACCCTAAACGCTTAAAAACTGCTTTGTTATTAAGAAGTTTTGCGTAGTCAATTAGCAGTTTTAAGTTTTTATGTTCAGATTTGATGTATTCTTGCAACATATCTGCACTATGGCGTATTCCTCCACCGACTGTTGGGTTAACTAAAAAATCCAGTATGGTTCGTGTTGGATCTGAAATGTTGACTTTTATTTGCCCACGCCATAAAGATTTCAATCCAAACATTTCTTCTTTTGGAATAGTATGCAATATGAAATTTGTTCCCTTTATTGATGGTGTGCGGTTTCTAGGTCTTTGAGTTGTAAAAACTATGATGGTACGAAATATTTGCTCAGTTAAGCCCCAATATTCTCCAGCACTCCATCCGGCAATATAACACGGGTGATATATTTTTTCTGCTATAATCCACGGGTCTTCCAATTGTATATCAGCAGTTTCTGATTCTAATGGGACTGGAATATAGAGTCCTTGTTTAACACGTAACATCCAACCTTTTGTAGTCCAATGTGCTAGTAACTTTGCTGCATGGGATTTTTTAATACCTAAAATGTCTGTAGCTTCATCAATCGATATAGTGTGCTTGGTGCCACGAATAAGAGCAGTTATTCGCTCTCGATCAAGTTTACCTATTCCTGATATTTTCATATAGTACTTTCAAGGTGTAATTTTTCTCATATTGTATGAATTATAGCACTTATAAGGTACTGCTGCAATAACAAATTCAGGTTTAATGCATAATAAAAAATAGAATTTGTTAAATACATACTAGCTAATTCTTAATCCATCTACAGTTAGAATGCTTTCCATACTAGGTCTATCTGTGATCTAACTTCTTGAGCAACATTCATATTTGTTTTAGATTGATATCCGAGTTATGAATAAATTTTCTCAATTTTCCCTTTTAATTTATATGGCATTGAAAACGTACCATTGCTTATAAATTTTAAAGCTTCAAAGCCCTTAGATTTTCTTCCGGCGGAATATCCAATTTCTTCTTCGATATCGTTTTCAAATACAATACTGCTTCCAATCTGGGGGTCAATTTCATTTTCAATTCTATTAGTGCTTATATCAGCAGAGTTAATTGCATCAGCACCTTTCCCTGATTGATGGTCTTTGTCATAAATAGCAATATAAGGAATTAAAAATTTATTTAACAGTTTAATATAAAGTGGAATATTATCTTTTGAACCACAATCAATAATGGTGTATTCGTACTTAAATACATCAAGCAGTTTTGCTGTGTATGGAATTATTGTTTTATCTGTTTCACCTTCAACCAATAGTACTTTTTTAGCAAAAAATAATTCTCCTCTATCAGGGTTTACCCAATAACTTAAATGAAAATCATCTTTATCATTACCAGAAAAGATATCATTGATATATTGAAATATTCTAGTTCCCACATCCGCGTGAATCTTTCTAACAATGCATATCGATTTATAAGTTTCGAGATTAATGAGATGGCTGGAATGTGTGCATATAATTACTTGGTTAGCATTGGAGATGGTTTGTAAAGAATCAAGAAGCATTTTTTGAGCTTGAGGGTGTAAATACAATTCAGGTTCTTCTAATATATAATATAATGAATTTGATGCTTGGCGGCCAGTTTGCTCTGTATTTGAGTTATGATTTAGTATTTTATGAATTGTTTTCATTAACGCAAAAGTAACGGCACGTTGCATGCCATGCCCTTTTTTATTTATCAATGTTCTAGTCCCATCATTTACCCAAAAATTAATGTTTCCTTTGATCATGTCGGTGATTTCAGGCTTGGGAATTTCTAGGTCTACACTGCATCCCCACGCATTTAGCTCATCTGATAATTGACTCTCCAAAGATATTAAGCTATGTGGCCTTTCAGGATTTTCATTGCCATCACTGGAAAATTTGTTCAATGAATCAAATAATAGTTTTAATGAATTTTCAGCTGCACTCCATTTCGCATGATCACTTGCTACGCTTTCTAATATTTTTGTGAAGAGTACGCCAAATGGGCTTGTTTTGGCTATTGAGAGATCATCAGAAATGTTGCGAATTGCTGGTATAAATATTACTTGCCCAAAGATAGTTTTTGCAACACTAGTAAGACCCATAAAATTAGAACTTTCCATTTCATATGTAAAAGTCAAAGAGCTTCTATGTTGATTTATGTATTGTAATTGAGCCTTAATTATATCTTGTTTGGTTAATCTTCCTGTAGTTGGTAATAGATTAGCAAAAGGCAATGTATTTGCAGTTTCTCTGGTTGTATAACTTGGTGCATTACTTTCTTGTAATCTTTCATCTTCGGGAATTTCTGCGTAACCGGTATACTTAAAGCTACCATCATATTGTGCAATTTTTATAACTCTTATCGTTTCACCTGATGTGAGATATTTTGCAAAAGTGCGTTTATCATTAGCGTCTAAACTATAAAATTCAATTTCAACACTTAGTTCATTTGCATCATTAAAAAAATCACTTTCATTATGTTTTAATTCACCAAAGAAAAATAGAAGTGCACTTAATATGTTTGATTTGCCATGGTTATTCTGACCAATAAACATCATTAAATCTTGAAAGATTATTTCTATTTCTTTGATTGATCGCCAGTTTCTAATTTTTACGGTCTTAATTTTCATGAAAATTACCTTATAAAACAACAGAGTAAGCGCATCTGCGTAGGAAAATACTCAAAGTGCCGGGCTAATCCTAATACCCGTGTAACACTAATTAATAATTAAGATGCGCTTGCCCTAATAAAATAATTAGAAAGGTTAACAAAGATATTTACTAATTAGGCAAATACTTTTCTTATATTTTACTACATCCAATACCACTAAGCCTACTTACTCCACCATTTAATGGTTCAACCTGTATTTGTAGGCTAATCCGTTCTTTAAGTGCGCCAACATGCGAAATAACACCAATTAGTTTTCCTTCTTGCTGAAGGCTAGCCAAAGCTTCTAGTGCAATTTGTAATGAGTCTTCATCCAGTGTACCAAACCCTTCATCAAGAAATAATGAGTCAACCTGGACTTTATTACTTGATAGCTTAGATAATCCGAGAGCCAGAGCTAAACTAACAACAAAGCTTTCGCCACCAGATAAATTTTTAGTGGTTCTTTGCTCGCCGCCCTGATAATTATCAATTACACTTAATTGCAGTGGTGAGTCGTTATCCCGCACTAATAAATAACGATCTGACATCTTCTGCAGTTGTGCATTAGCGTTTTTTACTACTATATCAAAAGTAAGCCCTTGAGCAAAATTGCGGAACTTTTTACCATCTGCAGAGCCAATTAGTGCATGTAGTTGTTGCCAACGGTTGGCTTCTTGCTGCTGCTTATCTCGGTTCATAATGATTTGTGCTTGCTGAGATTGAGCTTGTTTATTGCTATCAAGTTTTGTCTTAATGCCGCCGATGGTTTGATGTGCTGCTTCTATTTGGCTATTTAATTGGCTGATTGTTTGGATAAGCTCATCATGAGTGAGAGTGGTTAACTGCTTTTGTTTTATAAGGGATATTTTGGCTGTTAATTGTTGCTGCTGGGTTACCAGTTCAACTTTTTTAGTTTTCAACCTTTCAGCCTCATTTTGTAATAACAATAATTGCTCACGTGGTAATAATCCTTGCTTAAATTCATCCTCGCCAGCAAATTCATATTCACGAAGTTTAGTGATAAATATAGTTTCAGCTTGGGATTGTTGCTCTCTGAGAGGTATTAATTGTTGCTCAAGGTTAGTAATCAAAACATTAGTAGTGATTATTTGTTGCTGTATTTGGTTAAGACTAATTTTAGTTTCTTCCAAATTTTGTTCATGTAAGGTTAGCTGGTTTTGAATGAGTTGTTGTTCCGACTCTGGGTTTTTGTCAGCAAATAATTGCTGCCGTTCCTGTGCTAAACCAGTGTAGTACTTTGTTTCAACTCTTAATTCATTGCTTAATTGCTGCAATTGTTCCTGTGTACTATTTTGTAGTAATTGACTTTGCTTAATCAATTGACTAATTTCGCTGATTTCCTGACTTAGACTTGTGGCACGCTGTTGTTGCTCATCCCAGTTAGCTAATTTCGCTGTAAGCAATTGTTTGATTTCAGTCATTGATTGCGGTTGAATTTCAATAATACCGTAATTAGTTAATATTGGTATTAATTGCTGATTAGTTGTGGTTATTTTTGCTTGCTGTTTGATAATATCTTCATTTATTATATATATTTTATCCAGCGTGGCAGTTAATTGAGCATTTAGTGTTGCAATGTCCGTTGCAATCTGTGCTTGCTCATGTGTTTTACCTTGCAATTCCTGCTTAAGCTGCTCGTGCTGTGAGTTAAGTTGGTTCAAATTGTCTATGGTTTGATCCAATTGTGATACTTCATTAGTTAATTTTTGTATGTGGATAGCTATATCACTGACCAACCTAGTTAAATCTTGTTGATGAATTAATCCAAGGTGATTAATTATATTAGTGATATTTGTCTGTTGTTCCGAGTTTTGCTTTGTTAGTTCATTGATTTTTTGAGTCAATTCATCAATTGCAGTCTGACTGACCGCTATTTGGCTTCTAAGTTCCACTTTTTTATTTTGTAGTTCTTGTTGTTTGGTTTTTGCCTCAATGATTTTCTGTTGCAAATCACTGCTTACTAATGGGGCATGTGATATATATGGATGTTCTAAAGAACCACATAATGGGCATGGGTGATTTTTCTGTAATTTCTCTCGTTCGTGACGAAGGTCAAGTACTTTATTTTCGAGAAGAAGTTGTTCATTTAAGCTGGTTATTAAATTTTCTACATCACCTAAATGTTCTTCGGTAATTTTTAATTGCGGTATTAATGAGGTTAATTCTTGAGTTTGAGTTTGTAATTTTAGTTGAGAATTATCTAATTCTTTTGTTATTCTCTGCAAAGCAGTAATCAAACTATTTAGGCTGCTAAACTCTAATTGTTTATCTTTTAATGCTATTTGACTTTTATTTAACTCACTAATAGTTTTATCTGGGCTTATACTTTTCTGTTTGACAATTATTTCATTTAATTTTGTCTGTAGCTGCGTTATATGTGTGTGAAGTTGTCTTTGTTTGTGTTGGGTAGTCACCTGCTGTTGTTCTAGCTGTTGTTGCGCCTCCTTGCAGTCGCTTAATTCATGCTGTAGGTATTGCTCATCATTAAAAGTTTGAGCCAGATTGTCAAGAGTATTAATAATCCCGCTGAATTTAGTTACTAGCTCTCTGTCAGCCGCATATTCTTCTAAATATATATTTGCTTGGTTGAACCGAGTTTGTTTATCATTAGATATTTCTTGCAGCTTTTCTTCTTCAACTTGTTTAGTATTAAATTGGTGATTAATTTGTTCAATATTGGTATTTAGTTTATCTACGGCTTTTTTAGCATTGACTAATTTTGTGTCTACTTCACGTACTTGTTGGAATAATTTAAGTTGATTAGTTGAATATTGTTTAAATGCGTTAAAATCTTGCTGCTGCTTGTTTACATTACGCTGAGCGGTTAATTGTTGTTGCTCTAACTCTGGCAATGTTTGCTTATACCGATTATGATTGCTGCTTATTTCCGTTATTTGACTGCGTAGTCCCATTAGTTGTAAGAAAACATCACTATTTATTTCGTTGGCTTTTTCGGCAAGCATTAGTTGATTTGCTTTAGCACTAAAATTATTATGTTCAATATCAAGTGCAGTTTGCTTAGCTTCTACTGCATGTAGTTCAGTTTCTGTGTTCTTTGATTCTTCGAGCCATCTTAATTGGCTATCTAAATCAGTTTTAGTTTTAGCAATTTGATTATAATCATTTTGTATACTTGTTAGTTGTGTCTCAAGCTCTATAATTTCGGTATTGGTAAGTAGGTTAATTCCTGATAATCCGGCATTAATGAGTTCTAGTTTCTTTTCTTCATTGGTTTTACGGTCATGAACTTTTTGTGATATTTCACTATATATTTTTGTCCCTGTAATTTGCTCCAGAATTGGTGATCTTTCATCAGGAGATGCCTGCAGGAATTTAGCAAAGCTGCCTTGTGCTAATAGCATGGCACGGGTAAAATGCTCAAAATCCATACCGGTAATTTCAACTATTCCTTTATTTACACTAATAATCTGGGATTCAAGGATAGCATTATTACTGATGTCGGCTAATTCTCGTTTAACTGATTGCAAACTACCGCTGGCATTTTTACGTGCTTTAATCTGTTCCCAGTAACAACGATAAATGCCTTTGTTAGTGCTAAACTCAAGTTCAGCAAATGATTCTCCTGTATGGCGTGACATGATTTCATTTGTGGTTTTGGTAATTGCTCCCAGCCTGGGAGTTTGTCCATATAGAGCCAGGCATATTGCATCAAGTATAGTTGATTTTCCTGCACCTGTTGGACCTGTGATAGCAAATATTCCTTGTTGTAAATATTCAGGATGAGTGAAATCACATATCCATTCACCGGTCAATGAATTTAAATTTTTAAAGCGCAATTTACGAATTTTCATCTACTCTGCTCTCATATCAGTTTCAGATAGTTCAGATATAATTTGCTGATAACAGTTTTTTAAAACTTCTTGTTGCTCAATCGGTATCTTATTAATCTGCAGACATTTATCAAATACCTGTGTAGGAGTTAAATCATTAAGATATATTGTGATTCCTTGATTATCATTTACCAGTATCTGATTAATAAGTTGGAGGTTATAAGTTTTAATCAACTCTACATTGCTATTACTAACTATATTCTGCAGTTGTTGATGTAGATTGGTAATAATTTCATTGCCAGTATAAGTTGCTTCAACCCAAATTGATGTTTGATGGGCAATGAGAGGGGGTAACTGTGCAATGAGTTCTTCTATGTTGCCATTGATTCTGGCTAATTCCTGAAATTTAGGTATCGCAATTTGAGATATTTGTGAAATGTGCTGTTTATCAAATTGAATACGCAGTATAATTTTTTGTTGGTTGATCTCACCAAATCCCATCGCCAATGGCGAACCACTATAGCGTATATGTTCCTGATGATTTACTATTTGAGGTATGTGCAAGTGGCCTAATGCCAGGTAATCTATGCTAGTAGGAAACTCTGCAGCATTAAAATGTCCTAAAGTTCCTATATATAACTCACGTACTCCGTCACCGGCTTTGCCACCACTGGCAAACAAATGACCCAAGCCAATAATCGGGATATTAGCATCAAGTTGTTTCCGTTTCTTAACCGCAAGATCACATATTTTTGCATAATGCTCTTTAATACCATCAACTAATTTTTGGCTTTTATCCTTTCCAGATTCATTATTTTCAACTAAACGTAAATCACTATCACGAAGATATGGTACAGCACAAATTAGCGCTATTATATTGTTATCACTATCATTTAGCACTAATAATTCATCTTCAATACGATCCATCATGCTACCAATAACATGAATTTTTAATTGTTTGAGAATTGTGCTGGGTGCATTTAGTAGTGTTGGCGAGTCATGGTTTCCACCAATTATAACTATATGCCGACAGTCAGTGTTAATGGAAACTTTGCATAAGAATTGATAATATAATTCCTGGGTTTTATTACTTGGTGTGGTTGTATCAAAAATATCTCCGGCAATAAGTAAAATATCAGGTTTTTCTTGTTCAATGGTTTGTAGCATCCAGTCAAGGAAAAGTTGAAATTCTGCATAACGCTTTTTGCCGTATAAAGTGCGACCTAGGTGCCAATCTGAAGTGTGTAATATTTTCATTGTTGTAATTGCTCATCCTAATAGATGTGTTTAAGAGTAATAGATAACTTAATATTATCTTAATAATCAATATGCTATTGCTTATCTCCATGATAATTGTTGAACAACATTGTTTCTTTTCGATACTACATCATTTAGTAGTTTTGGTTTTAATGAATAATAACATGACTAATCCGTTAACTATATCGGCATACTTCCTAATTTCTTGATGTTGCACCTATTTTACAACTCATGGGGTTCAAGGTTGCATTTTATCATGAAATAAGCTATAGGGTTTGAAGTGCATTAGCCTAATATACTGTAATTTATTAGTCGCATTCGATAAAGTGATTTTGGATTTTGCTGGTCAAAAACTGAATATACCTAGCACTAAACTAAGCCAACGTAAATTTTCTTGATTTTATGTAATTTGTTACTCCGATACTAGCACTACCTCTAATTATAATTTTGCAATTAATATTTTCTAAACAATTTTATTGCGTGAACTCAAAAAATATTTATTTTTTTTAATGTTACCTTGTTACTCAGTTACTTTTGAAAATATCAAATAGGAAAATATTTATCATACGGTAATAACTCTGGCCTTATTAAGGCATCAATCTTATTTGCCCAGTCTGCTAGCATTTTATCGCGCTGTTCTATATATTGAGTACGATGATAAACCTTTAAAATTCCAGTTTTAGTATGGTTTAGTGCTGCTTCAATAACTTCCATTGGATAGCCAAGTTCACCTAAATTAGTTGCACCAGTTCTGCGTAAATCATGTACGACAAAATCTTCAATCTGATTTTTTAAAATTGGTCGTAAAACATAATTTAAAGTATTGTGACTCATCGGCTTATCTGTTAAGTTTCGCCCAGGAAAAATATAACTACTATTGCCCGCTAATGTTTTTTGGATTTTAAATAATTGTACTGCTTGTGTTGACAGTTTAATTAGTAAATCTGTACCCATTTTGCTATCAGTTATAGTAAACGTTTTATTTTTAAAATCCACTTGCTCCCAGGTGGCATTTTGGATTTCTAGCTTGCGGGGTAAGAGAAGGGTAATTAAGTGGATGGCAATTTTATATTGTGTACGAATTGGAGAGCTATATACTAGATTAAGAAGCACACCAAGCTCTTTCATTGTTAGATATTTTTCTCGTGGGCGCTCTTGGTATATTCGTTGGGCTTTAATTAAAACTACAGGGTTATATTTTATTAATTTAAGTTCTTCAATTGCATAGTCCAGGAGAACTTTAAGGTTAGTTCTGGCACGTCTTGCAGTTGATGGGCTTCCATTATCTAATTTAGGTTGAATTACTGCATCTCTAATAATATTGTCATCGATGTCAATAACTGCATAGTTACCTATTTGTTGAAGAATATCTGTCTTAACAGCACGAGTAAATTGATTTATGCTACTGGCATTTGTTCGTTAAAATATTTTTCAACTAATTCAGCAATTATCATGCCTTTTCTTCTATCTCGCGTTAACTCTACTTTAGGATTAATTCCATCTTTAATGTATTGATTCATAGTAATGGCTTTAATTTTTGCTTCGGCCAAAGTTAAACCTAAGAGCTGACCACTTTTGTGTCTACCTAAATAATTGCCAAGATTAATCCAGGTGAGTCTACCTTTGAAGTTGCAACGATATTTAAAAATGCAACTGCCAATTTTAGTCACAAATAGGTATAGGTTGTTACCAATGGCTATTTCTAACTGTTTAGTTTGTGGTTGATCTAAATAACGATCGATTGTTGATTGTGTAATCGTATAGGGGGTTGGTGGTGGACTAATTTTATGCATAAATGTTACCTCTACTCGCTATACTTGATTGTGGTAGTATACTATCAATCAAGTATAATTTTCATAATCAAGTATAGATATTGGTGGGCGGTAATAGGTGGGTGTATTTGCTAAATACATTGCTAATGTTGCATTTATAGACATATATATAAAAGTATAAATACTGATATTATTTCCAAATGCAAAAGGTACTAAATATATCTCCCAGCAAATCATCTAAGCTAAATTCTCCGGTGACTTCACTGAGCTTATTATGATCGTAACGCAATTCTTCAGCTAATAATTCAAGATTATTCCAATTATTAAATCCATTTTGAATATGATTAACTGCAGCGGTTATAGCATTTAAATGGCGGATACGTGCAATATATCCATCCGTATTGTTATTATCAAAGCCTACTAAATCCAAAATGTTAGCTCTTAGCTGGGTAATGCCTAATTTTAATTTTGCAGAGATGTATATATGAATCTGTCCATTTATCTTTTGGATAAAATTCATATATTGAGGTTGCCCATTTTCTGGATTAAGCAAGTCAATTTTATTATGTACGAATAGACAGGGTATATGTGCAGGAATTTGGCGCAATATGTTTTCATCATCAGTGGTAATTCCAATAACAGCATCAACAATTACTAAACATAATGAGGCAGTTTCAACTGCACTAAAGGCGCGCTTAATACCAAGTTGTTCAACGATGTCATCAGTAGCTCTGATTCCTGCCGTATCTATTATGTTAAACGCTATACCATTGATGATAATTTTTTCTTTTATAATGTCGCGGGTAGTGCCCTCAATATCAGTAACTATGGCGATATCTTCATTAGCTAAAGTGTTTAATAAACTGGATTTACCAACGTTAGGTCTACCAATAATTACGATATTAGCGCCATTATTTAATAAAACCCCTTGTTTAGTATTGTTTAGTAGTCTGGCTATTTCTTTTACTAATGCATTTAGTTTATCCTGAATTTTAGCTTCAACAATAAATTCAATATCTTCTTCAGGAAAATCAAGTGTAGCTTCAACAAACATGCGTAAATTAATTAATTGCTGATTAATTAAATCAATATGCTTAGAAAACTGACCTTTAAGTGATTTTAATGCGCTTTTTGCTGTGGCTTCACTTTCAGCATTAATCAAATCAATAATACTTTCAGCTTGAATTAAATCAATTTTACCATTAATATATGCCCGCTGGCTAAATTCACCAGGATTAGCTAAACGACAGCCAAGCTCAAGGCTTTGTTTGATTAGCATTTGTAATACTATTGGACTGCCGTGGGCATGTATTTCAATGACGTCTTCACCCGTAAAGGAAAATGGCGCTTTAAAATAAATAACTAAACCAGAATCTAAAATTTCGTTAGTTGTGGAATAAAAATCACAATATTGAGCTACCTTATGAATAAAAGCCGCTTTTTTAGTTAATAATAAAGCAATTTTTAAAGCTTCAGAACCAGAGATGCGAATAATTCCTATTCCCGCATGTCCATTGGCTGTGGCAATTGCACAAATATTGTCTGAATCCAATTTTAAATCCCGTAAATATAAGCAGTGTTTATGAGCAAAAGGCTAAAAGTATAACATATTTTTATATGATTTATTGTAAGTCGTACTATAG
>JAGOUD010000167.1 GCA_018061465.1 Burkholderiales bacterium | reverse complement strand
CTTTGAGTAAGTGTAATATAGATTATAACGGTAAGCGGGTGAATGAAAAAATGGCATAAAGGTTTTATATTGCTACTGATCATTTTTATGGTCGAGGTTATGGCAGTAGGTTATGTATATGCTGTATCACTTCCGGGCACATATAACAGTTCTTCATCTTTAACCGATTTAGAAAATCTTGATACACAAACAATAACCTACCCATCATGTAATTTAACTGATTATTATTGGTATCAGCAATCTGGAGCAGATAGAGTTATGCGGCCCGTAGTTGAATCAAATGCTGTTATACTTAATGCGGATTCTATTTATGGGCAAAATGGAGGAGATCATCTTGCTCAGGGTAATGTACAAATTTATCGGGGAAATTATACTTTTTTAGCAGATTGGCTCAATATTGATCAAGAACATAACCATATTGCTGGGGGCGGGAATGTGATTTTAACCCAGCAATATAATGTTATTCAAGGGAAATGGATTGATTATTATATGGATTTAAATCGTGGTACCATTACAGATGCAACCTTATATAATAATGAAAGTGGAATGTATGCCACCGGCAGTCAAATTCGGTTATTAAATTCCAAACAGTTACAAGTTGAGAATGGTTTTATGACTACGTGTGACCCGAATGACCCAGATTGGCATATTACCTCAGAATTAACCACATTTGATTATCAAGACAGCCAGGGTAATGCCAGAAGTGCCAAATTTTATGTTGAATCAACTCAAGTGATAAATTTCCCCTATTTTCAGTTTCCTCTGGGACAGCGCAGATCAGGTTTTCTCACGCCTAACTTTGGATTCACTAATAGCCAATATGCCAACGGTTCACTAGATAATTCCCTCTTTGCCGGTATTCCATATTATTGGAATATGGCACCTAATTATGATATGACAATTGAACCACGCATGTATACTTCAGATGGTTTTATGCTAACCGATCAGTTTCGTTATTTAAATGGTAACGGCGGCGGCCTCTGGTATACTGAACAGATGCCCAATGATATGGCAACTGGGCAATACCGCTATTATAACCATCTAACTGATAATCATACTATTCTACCCGATGTTAATGTTGGGTTTGATTATGCTAAAGTATCGGATGATAACTATTTTGTTAATTTTGGTAATTTCACCTCCACAGTAGATAACATCAATTTAAATCAATCAGTCTATGCTAACTACACTCCACAATGGGGATTTTTAGGAGTGAAAACCCAAGGTTACCAGGTGCTGCAGCCAGTAAACCAACCTACGGTGCAGCCAATTTATGCTGTTTCGCCGCAAGTAACTTTTAATGTTAAACCACATAGTCTTGTGCAAGAAAGTGGTGGAGTAAATGGTGAATTGCATACCCAGTATACTAATTTTACCAGTGGAGCATTGCAAACTGGACAAAGAAGTGTTATTTATCCAAGCTTAACCTATCCTATCGTTAATCAGTGGGGATTTATAAAGCCTAAATTTGGCTGGAATTATACCAATTATCAGTTATCGCCTTTTGAAGGTGTGCAAAATTATGGATCATCAGTTGATCGTAATATACCCATTACGGCCCTAGATTTAGGCATGGTTTTTGATCGTCCGCTAAATTTGGGCAAGAATACCTACTCCCAAACCTTAGAACCAAGAGTATATTATTTATACATACCAGAGGTTAATCAAGCAAATTTACCAGTATTTGATACCGCACCCGCAACTTATAATATTAATCAACTATTTAGTGAGAATAGGTTTGTTGGGGATGATAGAATTAATATGGCAAATGATATTACGGTAGGCTTAAATTCTAAATTGATTAATGATAATACTGGGGTTGAATATTCTAATTACGGTATTGGCTATCGCTATTTTATTACTCCAGAAAATCAATTTCTTTATGGTAATCCAACGCAGCAAGCACAACTATATTTACCCCAACCAAATTTAATTGCTGAGTTGGGCAATAAATGGTCTCAAACTTTAAGCTCTAATTTAACTTACCAGTATAGCACCGTATATGACAATGTTGATGCTTATAGTGCACAATTTAGATATAATCCTGAACCATATAAAGTGGTGAATACTAAATTTAGCTATCAATATGATATGCCGCTCTTGTATTATTCCTACACTCCCGGGCAGGTTTTTGCCCCAGTGGCATATGAAAATCAATATGCAATAGATATATCGGGGCAGTGGCCTATTTATAGTAATCGGTGGTTGTTTGATGGGCGGGCTAATTATGATTTTACCTATGGTTCATTGTTAAATTTATTATATGGGGCAGAGTATAATGGTGGCTGCTGGAATGTTAAGGCGTTATATGAAAATTATATAACTAATGTAACCCAAGTAAATAATGCCTTTTTTTTAGTATTTGAATTAAAAGGAATTGCAAGTCTGGGAACCTCGGATCCAACTACTGATTTACGCATGAATATTCCAGGATATATGCCAATGTCTAATACACCAGGATTTGCTCCCATTTCAAATATTCATTAATTGAATGAAAGCTGTTTTTGAGAATTATTATAATGCAAAAAATTATTTCTAATGTAATTAAACTGTTTATGATCAGCGTATTTACTATGTGTTATGCCAGTAATGTACAACGTGGAACATATGGTACTGCGTCAACTGGTAGTGAAACATCAAGTTTTTCCAGTGAATCTAAAGTGCCAGCTCTTAATGTAGCCTTGCCTAGTGCCAATACTAAATATTACTATAACAGTGAAAGTGCTACATTTAAAGATAGGAACTTACCGATTAAGAGTATAAATAAAATCGCTGCTTTTGTTAATAAAGGTGTGATTACTTCAAATGAGGTTAATAGTAAAGTGCAAGATATAGTGCATGGGTTTGAACAAAAAAAATTAGTGCCGCCTAATATTAATGACATAAGAAGCAAGGTTCTTGATCAATTAATTATGCAAAAAATTCAGCTTGATTTAGCTGCTCGCGCTGGAATAAAAGTTAGTGATCTGGATGTTGCTGAGGCAATGAATAGTATTGCTAAACAAAATAAAATGAATTTAGAACAATTTAAGAAAACCCTTGAACAGCAAGGAGTAACTTTTGATGAATTTAGAAAACAAATTCAGGTGCAAATGATAGTTGATAGACTTAAACAACGGGAAGTAGATGCCAAAGTTATGGTTAATGATGATGAGGTTAATCGGGTATTAAATAGTGAAGCCTATAAAACTCGCATAGATTATAATTTATCGGATATTATTATTAGTATACCAGAACAGGCAACTAATGAAATTATCCAGCAAAAACAAGATTTAGCCATTAAAGCTTATAATGAGTTAAAATCTGGAGTGCCTTTTTATAAAGTTGCAGCTGCTTACTCTAATGCATCTAATGCCTTAACTGGCGGCGAACTTGGTTGGAGAACTAATGCTGCTTTGCCAGTACAAATTTTAAATGCGCTAAAAAATTTAAAAACTGGCGAATATACTGATATAATCCATTTGCCAGTTGGGTTTTTTATCTTTAAAATAAATGAGCTTAAGCAACATGGTATACCACAAATTGTTCATCAATACCATGTACGCCATATTTTAATTAAAGTAAATGAAGCAACTGGAGATGAAGAAGCTCATCAAAAAATACTTTCTATAAAAAAAACATTAGATACCTATAGCAAAACTTCTATAGGAGAAAGTGAAGCATTTGTACATTTGGCAAAACAATACTCTCAAGACACCAGTAGTATTAATGGCGGTGATTTGGGCTGGGTGAGCCGTGGCGACACTGTACCTCAATTTGAGAAGGTTATGCTTAATCTTCCGGTGGGGGTAATTAGTGAACCGGTACGCACCCCCTTTGGGTGGCATTTAATGCAAGTTTTAGCTGTTCGTGATTCTAATTTGACAACAGATCGCGAAAAGGCTGAAATTAGACAAGAGCTGCATGAAAATAAAGCCGGTTTATTATATACCCAATGGCTTCGGGATATAAGAGATATGGCTTATGTTAAAATCAACGATAATTAGGGTAGAAATGATAAATAATAAAAAAATAATTTTGGTAACTTCAGGAGATCCAGCAGGTATTGGTCCCGATATTTGTTTAGATATTGTTCGGCATAATTTTTCTGATAAATATAAAATTGTGGTAATTGGTAGTGTAGAAGTATTGCAACAACGGGCTAAACTGTTGAATCGTCAACTTTTAATTAAAAAAATTGATGACTTGGCTATAGATTGCAAAGCAGGGGTTTTACCGGTATTAAATGTAGAGTGTGCCGATAAGGTGATTCCCGGAATAGTAAACCCTAATAACTCACCTTATGTTTTAAAAACCTTAGATTTAGCAATTAGCCTATGTC
>JAGOUD010000166.1 GCA_018061465.1 Burkholderiales bacterium | reverse complement strand
ATATACCTTAGAACGGGTATATGTTAACAAAATTGTTTTAATTGGCGATGCTGCACATAGTATCCACCCCTTAGCCGGGCAAGGAGTAAATTTAGGGTTTGGTGATGCACAATTATTAGCCAAATTACTTATGCCACTTCAAAATTATCAATTAGGAGATACTGCAGTGTTAGCTAAGTTTAACGCTTTAAGGTTACCACATGTGTATAAAATGCAACTGATGTGTCATTACTTGTATCGTTTATTTGAATCGGAAAATTCAGTGTTAAGAATGGTGCGCAATCAGGGATTAAATTGGGTTAATCAATTGGCAATGGTTAAAAAATACCTGATTAATCAAGCTGTTAGTTATTGAAAATGTTATAATTATTTATCGAAGCATATGAAGATGAAATTTTTGAGGCAGCTAAAGAAATCTGATTTAATTAATCAGTATTCCCTAAAAAATGTGAATGGACAGTGGAAAAAGTTTAAATGGTAATTTTTTATCCGGGTAAATTTACTATATAGATAGTTAGGGTAAAATAATCTCACCTAAGGGGGAGAAAGTAAATTATAATGTGGAGTTACTAGGTTCTAAGTTTCAATGTGAATTAATTATTAATAAATACAATTATGGAGTTTGATATGAAATTAAATTTTGGTGGAGCAGCTAAATTATTGGGAATATTATTAAGCATTGCGGTTTTAGCGAGTTGTAATAAAGTAAATAGTGGTACAACTAAAACTCCTGAACAGTTAAAAGCTGATTTAATTAAAGAGATTCCTGGGTTAGATAAAATTGATGCAATAAATAAATCTCCTATAGATAATATGTATGAAGTTGTAGTGGGCCGCCGAATATTTTATGTAAGCAGTGACGGACGCTATTTATTATTTGGTAACTTAGTTGATGCAGTATCCAAAAAGAATTTAACTGAAGAACGTTCTACTCAATTAAGTAAGATTGATTGGAAGCAGTTACCACTGGATTTAGCAATTAAAGAAGTAAATGGTACCGGTGAGCGAAAACTTGCGGTATTTTCAGATCCGGAGTGCCCGTATTGCCAAATGTTTGAAAGAAATACGGTTCCTAATTTAACGAATACTACGGTTTATACCTTTTTATTTCCCATTCCTTCACATCGTAATTCTAAGGCTTATGCTAATGCAATTTGGTGTAGTAAGGATCGGGCTGCAACTTGGATTAATTGGATGCGTAACAAAACTCCTATTCCATTAATTGGTAATGATGGCTGCGATACTTCAGCATTAGATAAAGTATATAAAATAGGCACTGATCTAGTGCAGGTAGAAGGTACGCCAACTCTTATTCTAACTGATGGGCAGATTTTATCTGGAGCACTACCTGCGGAACAATTAATTACCGCGATAGATAAGGCAGCTGGCGTAAAAGGTAAATAAATAATTAAAGGTTATTTATGCGAAAAATTTTATTGAGTTGGTTTTTATTTTTAGTGATACTATTTACAAGTAATGCTGATAGTATCACCGATAAAATTAAGCTAAATTTAAACACTAGTTTACCTGAATTGAAGATTGATCAAATCAATCCATTGCCGAGCGTGCCTGGAATATATGAAATAATTGCTGGTCATTATGTATTTTATGTTGATAGCAGCGGACGTTATGCCTTTTTAGGTAATATGGTTGATTTGACAACTAAACAAAGTTTAACTAAAATTCGGGTTGAACAATTAAGTGTTGTTGATTGGAATAAATTACCTTTAAATATTGCTCTACAGCAGGTGATTGGTAAAGGCGAACGCAAAATTGTTATTTTTACTGATCCGGATTGTCCATTTTGTCATCGTTTAGAAGAAGATATTATCCCCAAGTTAAATAATGTAACCGTATATTATTTTTTATTTCCGTTGGAGATACATGCTAATGCTAAAAATAATGCCAAAAAGATATTATGTTCGGAAACTCCCGACAAAACCCTTATGGCTTGGATGCGAAATTATGTAACTTTGCCTGTACATACTGAGTGTCGTGCAGCTGCTAATTTGGCAGCGATGATAGAGGTTGGTAAAAATATTGTTGGGGTTCAAGCTGTACCTACAATTGTTTTACAAAATGGGAAGGTATTATCTGGAGTAGTGCCATCAGATTATCTCAATCAAATGATTGATGAAGCTTCCCCAGTAGCTAAGATTAATGATAATAGAATTGAATCTACCAATTCGCATAGTCTTTGATATACTTGAAGAGGCATAAACCGCACAGAAAATAATCGTGCAAATAACTTTGGTGAACAATGCGGGTAGCTGTTATTTTATTTTTAAAGATAGATAATTTATGGTTATATTAGTTACTGGTGGGCTGGGCTATATCGGTTGCCATACTGTAGTTGAATTATTAAATTCTAATTTTGAAGTTATTATTGTTGATAATTTAGTTAATACAAACGTTAAAGTACTAGATCAGCTGAAAGTATTAAGTAATAAACAACCAGTATTTTATCAGGTCGATATTAATGATTATGCTCAATTGAGTAAAGTTTTTGAGTTACATGCTATTGATGGTGTAATTCATTTTGCGGCTTTAAAGGCAGTTGGTGAATCAGTTAATCAACCAATGGCGTATTATAAAAATAATGTGCATGGTAGCATGGTGTTGTTTCAAGTTATGCAGCAACATCAAGTTAAGAAAATAGTATTTAGTTCTTCGGCAACGGTATATGGGAATTCAGCTGCAGTACCAATTATTGAAGATTCTCCGTTAAAACCCACCAACCCATATGGTTGGAGTAAATTTATGATTGAGCAGATGCTGCGGGATATGTATGCTGCAGATAAAACTTGGAGTATAGCGCTGCTGCGTTATTTTAACCCGGTGGGAGCACATAGTTCTGGTTTAATTGGTGAATGTCCAAATGGGACTCCAAATAATTTAATGCCATATATTACTCAAGTTGCCATTGGTCGGCGTCAGCAATTAAATATTTATGGTAATGATTATCCAACTCATGATGGAACTGGTGTTCGTGATTATATTCATGTGGTTGATTTGGCGCGTGGGCATTTACAGGCGTTAAATTATTTTATTAAACATCCGCATGAATTACTAGCTTTAAATTTAGGTACTGGTATTGGTTATTCAGTACTTGATGTAGTTAAAGCATTTGAGATAGCTAGTGGACGAATAATTAAACATTGTTATGTGGCGAGGCGGGAGGGTGATTCAGCCATATGCTATGCTAATCCTAGTTTAGCTGAAAAATTATTAGGATTTAAAACTCATTATACTTTGGAAGAAATGTGTCGGGATAGCTGGAATTTTCAGCTCAAAAACCCTAATGGTTATATATAAAATATACTAAAGTTATTAGTGAGAAGATTTAAGGTTCATAAGGAGAATTTAAATGTTTGGTATTTCTAGGGTAAATAAGCATTCCAATAATGCGAGAATGGAGAAAATCGTTGAGGATTTATCTCAAGATAAAAGTGATAATAAAGAAACTGCTCGCATTTTACAAGATAATTCGGCACAACTATTGCAGATTATTACTGATATTAATAGGTTTAAGAGTGCTGATGTAAAAGATTTAGATATAGCGCATTTTTTAATGGGGTTAAAAAGTTTGGAAGATCTTGGGTTTGAAGAAGGAAAATCTGAAGATAATTCAAAGCATGGATTTATTAGAAGCGGGTTGTTAGAAAAAGATCACAGGTCTAAATTATTTTCAAGTGATAAAACCTTCATGAAGAAAGAATTAGCTAATGTATTAAAAAATGACATTCTTAGATCAAATATACGTACTCAAAAATTTACTCAATATTTAAAATTTTTGATGGAAGATGAGGAAAAGACTGGAAAGAAATTACGTTTGCTATTAGAGTATCTTGAAGGAAATAAACAATTAGGTATAGTAAATGCTGACAATGATGATAAAAAAAGTGTAGATACTACTAGTAAACCAAATATTCATGATGATGTGGAAAACAAATATACTGAAGCAGTTTCGGGTAAAACATCAACTGAACGCATATCCCTCCTTTATGAAATTATGAAGGATATAAATAAGAAAATAGTGGCGGCACACTCAGATTCTAATCATGAACGTGTTGCCCAACATTTGCAAAAGTTAGCCGAATTCTGTGAAAAAGTAGCACCTAAAGAACCAATGATTCAGGTTGACAAAGAATTAGCTATACTATGTTATGCTATTGCTTATGATGCGTCTAATAAGCTTTCTCAATTATAAGTATTTCCCTATAAAGTTAATACAAGATTTTATAGTAGTTTCATTTTAAATTACCTGGCTTATTGGACACAAATAGGCACTTGGGATTTCAAACTCTTTCTAAATATCAAAGACAAATAATTCGTTTAGTGACTATGCAAG
>JAGOUD010000165.1 GCA_018061465.1 Burkholderiales bacterium | reverse complement strand
CGATTGTACTGCTTGATATTGCTGTATTGGTTGATTATAATGAGCTACTCCTGAAATTTTAAGTTTTTCATCATTTTCACTAAGTTCTAATTCAGCAATTCCTGATTCTTTCACTAAATCTACAATTGCTTTAATTTTTTTAAAATCCATAAAATTTTATTCCTTTCCTAATAAATAATTAATTGCATAGTTTAGCGCTAGTTTATATCCTGCTATCCCTAAACCATAAATTATTCCTTGTGCAATATCTGCAAAAAAAGATTTATGCCTAAATTCTTCACGGGCAAAAATATTGCTTAGATGAACCTCAATAAAAGGTTTATTAACGGCAAGCACTGCGTCACGCCAGGCAATGCTGCTATGTGTATATCCTCCTGGATTAATTAATAAAAAATCATAATTAGCGCTTAGACTTTGATGAGTTTTATCAATTAGTGCGCCCTCACAGTTGCTTTGGAAACATTCTAACATGATCCCAGCTTTAGCCGCAATGTTTTTTAATTCATCGTTTATTTCGTCAAGAGTAGTTGTACCATATTTATCTGGTTCTCGCGTACCTAGCAAATTAAAATTTGGTCCATGCAAAAAAAGTATAGTGTATTTATTTGATATTGTCATAAGGATTTTCCTGTTGTCACTTGTTGCTTAAATTTGGCGCAATCAACTACTAATAATCGATTATCTGCTGCAAATTGCATTAGAAAATTAAATACACTTGGTCTTTTAGTTTCTAATTCTTTACGTACTGCTACACAATTCATATTTTTATAAACTAATGGCCTTAAAAATGGTGAATAAGAAACTTTCTGTTGATCAAATACAGCAAGCATACCGCATAACCTATCTACCCAATCACTCGGTCTAAATTTATCACCATCAACAGTAACCCCCTCTATAATCAACTCATCTAGATAACAAATTTCGTTATCATCATGTTCATTCATTTATACTTTATCCATTATATTATGCAAAGATGCAGGGATGATTTTACCTCATATAGTCTAACCAATGGTATAATAAACTCCAAAATTTATTTTTTGAGGTATTGAAAAGATGGAATTGCTAAAGGTTGGAAGGGGCATATATGCAAAAAATTATTGCAATTAAGGGAATGAATGATATTCTGCCAGATCAATCTGCTAGCTGGTTATGGCTTGAAGAGCAAATTAGGTCATGGTTATTAAGTTATGGATATGAAAACATTCGCACTCCAATTGTTGAAGATGTTCGGTTATTTATTCGTTCAATTGGCGAGGCTACTGATATTGTTGAAAAAGAAATGTATACTTTTGTCGATAGTCTAAATGGGGATAACTTGGCACTGCGTCCCGAAGGAACAGCTGGTACTCTCCGTGCTGCAATTGAACATGGGTTATTATATAATTCTACTGCAAAATTATGGTATATGGGGCAAATGTTTCGCCATGAACGCCCACAACGGGGACGTTATCGCCAATTTTATCAATTGGGGGTTGAAGCTTTGGGATTTAAAGGCCCGGATATTGATAGTGAAATAATTTTAATGCAACAGGATCTATGGCAGAGGTTAGGCATAAATGACTTAGAATTGCAAATTAATTGTTTAGGAAACAAAAATGAACGAGCGCTACATCGAGAAAATTTAATTAAATACTTTGAAAATCATCTATCCATTTTAGATGAAGATGCTCAAAGGCGATTATATAAAAATCCTTTACGTATTTTAGATAGTAAAAATCCAGCTATGCAAGATTTAATTATAAAGGCTCCCCACTTAATTGATTATTTGGGTGATGAGTCACTGCAGCATTATCTCCAATGGAAGGAAAATCTGGTTAATTTAGGAATTAAGTTTCAGGAAAATCCGCGTTTGGTGCGAGGGTTGGATTATTATAATCTATCGGTTTTTGAGTGGGTGAGTTTTGCTTTAGGTGCGCAAGGTACACTGGCTGCTGGCGGTAGATATGATCCATTAGTTGAAGAATTATCCGGTAAACCAAACTATGCAATTGGTTTTGCAATTGGACTTGAGCGGGTATTATTAGTTCTAAATGAACTAAATAAAACGCCGCAATTGCCTGGCTTGGATATTTTTATTGCTAATTATGGGGATAATACACAACCTTTGGCTTTTCAATTAGCAGTATTGTTACGTAAGCACGGATATAATGTAGTACAGAATTTTGGAACAAATAGTTTTAAATCACAATTAAAGCGTGCTGCCATTTTGCGGGCTAAAATTAGTTTAATTATTGGTGAAACTGAGGTGCTAAAGCAGCAAGTCATGGTAAAATTCATGGATAAGCAATTGCAGGAATTGGTGGATGTGGAGAAACTACTTATATATTTATATCAGAAAGATGTTTTATCTCAGTAACTTTTAAAAGGATTAATTATGGCACATTTTGATTTGCATGAACAAGAACAACTAAGCAATCTAAAATATTTTTGGCAAAAGGGTGGTCGATATATCATCGGAGTAGTAGTTGTGGCAATTGTAGCATATATTGCTAACGTGGTTTGGGTTTCATATAAGAGTAACCAAGCTGCTGATGCTGCACTGATCTATACTAAATTTAGTGCTATGCAAAACAATCCCAAAGAAATGCTTAATATGACTCATGAATTGCAAAGTAAGTATCCGCATACTGAATATAGTGCTATGGCAAGCTTATTAATGGCTAAAACTGTATGGACAAGTGGAGATTTAAAAACTGCATCAGGTTTACTTAATTGGGTTATTGATAATGCAAAAGATAAAAGTTTGATAAGTACTGCGCGGCTTCGCCTTGCTGATGTGTTGATTGATCAGCAGCAATTTGATGACGCATTAAAGCAAATGCAGCAACCACATGATCAAGCTTTTGATGTGTTATATTATATTAAACGTGGTGATTTATATGTGGCTAAGGGTAATTTAAATAAAGCGCGGGATGCCTATAGAGAGGCACAGCAAAAAGCTGGACAAGATTCAGGAGTTGCTCAGGAAGTGCAGATACGATTGGATGTATTGGGTGGTTAAACAAATTGTCTATGTATAGAATGCCTCCAGTGATTAAACGATACTGGCGGTTTTTAATTATAAAACGTTTATGCGGGTATTTAATTTGTTCAAGTATTGTATTGAGTATATGTGCATGTTCTAGCAGTAATGAACCAGAGCCAAAACCAGTTGCGCATATAGAACATATGGAAAATGTCTCTATAGTGTGGAATGATAATGATTTAAAAAGTAGTATGGCGGGTAGTTTTGTGCCTGTTATAGATAATCATACAATTTTTACTGCGGATGGTTCTGGCAATATTTTTAGAATTGATCAAACTGATGGGACTATTATTGATAGTTATCATTATGGACGCAAATTTTCCAGTGGTACGGCAGTAACATCTAATGCAATTTTTGTAACTACAGTTGATGGTTATCTATTGTCTATTGATAAAGCCCAGGGTAAAATTCGGTGGCAGGCACAATTGCCAACTATTTCAGTTGAAGCCCCACAGGTAGGGGGTGCTATTGTTATAGTACGTACTAATGATTCAGAGGTGCTTGCGTATAATGCGGATAACGGCAACTTAATCTGGATTTATCAAAAGCCAACACCGCCACTGACGCTAAGAGTGTACAATACATTTGTAGTTGTTGGTAAAGATGTGGTAGTAATTGGTCAGCCAGGAGGTCGATTGGCATTATTAAATCTTAATACCGGTATGGCAATCTGGGAAAATTATGTTGCAATTCCTGGTGGTGCTACTGATTTAGATAAATTAACTGATGTATCAGTGCGTCCTTTTGTGAGTGATAAAGAAATTTGCGTAGCTACCTTTAATGGTAAATTAACGTGTTTAGATGCAATTAGCAGCAATGTAATTTGGGGTAAAAAATTTAGTACTAGTTATGGGGTTTTAGTTGATGAGCAAAATACCTATAGCATCAGTCAGGATGGCATAGTTTATGCTTATGATAAAAATACTGGGGTTAAGGTTTGGTCTAATGATGTTTTACGATACCGCAGTTTAGGTGTTCCGTCGTTTTTAAATAATAACATCTTGGTTGTAGATAATGATGGATATATTAATCTATTTAATCGTAATGATGGGAAACTAGTGGCGCGAGTATCTTCTAATTTAAAAGATGGCATTTCTTATCCTAGTTCTGATGGACGGCATGTGGTAATTCAGTCGGCTAATGGAAATATTGCTGAAATTACTCAATAGACGCAACCAAATTGGAATACCAGAGTTATTGAAATTTAGGTAAAAATTTAAGGTAAATTATATTTTTTTGTGCTGGGTGAAAATATTCGGTTAAAATTTTAAAATTAAAAATTCTATCAAAACAGTAATTTGGATAAATATTAAGGGTAAGGGTATAAAATAAAATTGAA
>JAGOUD010000024.1 GCA_018061465.1 Burkholderiales bacterium | reverse complement strand
GGCTATAGTGACCTTGGGTACTAAAATGGATGAACAAACAATTGATGCCATTGGGGGTACTTATTCCGAAAAATTTATGTTGCACTACAATTTTCCGCCATTTTCAACGGGGGAAACTGGAAGAATGGGGCCGCCTAAGCGACGTGAAGTAGGGCATGGTAATCTAGCTAAACGTGCATTAAAAGCAGTTCTGCCAAATAGTGAATTATTCCCGTATAGTATTCGTATAGTATCTGAGATTTTAGAGTCTAATGGTTCTTCATCTATGGCTACAGTTTGCGGCGGCTGTTTATCAATGATGGATGCCGGAGTTCCACTTAAAAATCATGTAGCAGGTGTGGCTATGGGATTAATTTTAGATGGGAATAAATTTGCAGTTTTAACAGATATTTTGGGTGATGAAGATCATCTAGGGGATATGGACTTTAAAGTGGCAGGTACTGAGAATGGTGTAACTGCGCTACAGATGGATATTAAAATTGATGGTATAACTCGTCCAATTATGCATGTTGCATTACAGCAAGCGCTTGAAGGCCGGTTGCATATAATATCTTTAATGAAACAAGCTCTTCCTCTTCCGCGGGTACTATCTGAACGGGTACCACGGTTATATACTATGCAAATTGCGCCGGATAAAATCAAAGATGTAATTGGCAAAGGCGGCAGCGTAATTAAATCTATTATTGCTGATACTGGAGCTACAATTGACATTACTGACGAAGGAGTAGTTACCATTGCTTGTGTAGCGCGTGAAGGTGGTGAAAAAGCTAGAGCTATAATAGAGGGAATTATTGCCGAGGCTAAAGTTGGGGAAATCTATGAAGGTAAGGTAACCCGTATCTTGGATAGAAATATGGGGGCTATGGTATCTATTCTTGGCGGTCGTGAAGGCTTTGTGCATATTTCACAAATTGCTAATGAGCGAGTGGATGATGTAAAAAAATATTTAAAAGAAAATCAAGAAGTGAGAGTTAAGGTAGTAGAATTTGACGATCGCGGGCGGATGCGCTTATCCATTAGAGCAGTTTTAAATGATGCAGTACTAACGTCTCCCGCTTTAGTAGATGATGCTGCTACTGCTGTTGCACAAGATGGATTTGCTACAGATACACGCGTTATATCACATTAAAATAGGTATGCTTATATGTTTAGAAAATTTGCGCTGATAAAAGGGCGTAAAATTAGATTTGCACTAGTTGGTTGTGGCAGAATTGCTGCCAACCACATTACTGCCATTAGTGAACATCAAGAATTGTGTGAATTGGTGGCAGTTTGTGACATTGAGGCAAATAATTTGGCTAAAATTGTTGCTAAAACTGGTGCGCGAGGTTATACTTGTTTAGCTGACATGTTAAATGACGGTGATTTTGATGTAGTAATTCTAACGACTCCCAGTGGATTGCATCCAATACAAACAACTGAATGTGCTGAAGCTGGTTTTCATGTAATAACCGAAAAACCTATGGCAACCCGCTGGAGCGATGGAGTTGAAATGGTTAAAGCATGTGATAGGGCAGGAGTTAGACTGTTTGTAGTTAAACAAAATAGAACTAATGCAACTATTCAATTATTAAAAAAAGCTATAGATAGTGGTCGGTTTGGACGTATCTATAGTGTTAGCTGTAATGTATTTTGGACTAGACCACAAGAATATTACGACTCTGCCACTTGGCGCGGTACCTGGGAGTTTGATGGTGGTGCTTTTATGAATCAAGCATCCCATTATGTTGATCTTTTAGACTGGTTAATTGGTCCGGTGGAATCGGTACAAAGTTATACTGCAACCTTAGCCCGTAATATTGACGTTGAAGATAGTGGAGTACTCGCATTACGCTGGCGTAATGGGGCATTAGGCACTATGAATGTATCTATGCTGACTTACCCCAAAAATTTAGAAGGTTCTATCACTATAATTGGTGAAAAAGGTACGGTTAAAATTGGTGGTGTAGCAGTTAATGAAATTTTAGTGTGGGATTTTGCGGATAAGACTCTAGATGATGATCAGGTAAAATCAGCCAGTTATGCCACTACTTCGGTCTATGGATTTGGTCATACTATTTATTATGAAAATGTAATAAAATCACTACAAGGTGAGGTAGAGCCACATACTGATGGGCGGGAAGGGTTAAAATCATTAGAATTATTAATTGCAATTTACTTATCTGCACGCGATGGTAGAAAAGTTTCTCTTCCTCTTGATTACTGATTTATTATGCATAATCTATAAATTTATAATAATATGGATAAAAACAGTAAAATATATGTTGCAGGTCATCACGGTTTAGTTGGAAGTGCACTGGTGCGTTGTTTGCAACAACAAGGTTACCTAAATCTAATTTTATGCACTCATAGTGAATTGGAACTAACTAATCAACAAGCTGTAGCTAATTTTTTTAAAGATGTACAACCCGATTATGTATTTTTGGCTGCAGCTAAAGTTGGGGGTATCTATGCAAATAATACTTATCGTGCTGATTTTATTTATCAAAATTTACAAATTCAAAATAATATAATTCACAATAGCTATTTAAATAAAGTAAAGAAACTATTATTTCTTGGCAGTAGTTGTATTTATCCCAAAAATGCTACCCAACCAATGGTGGAATCAAGTTTATTAACTGGTGAATTGGAATATACTAATGAACCTTATGCTATTGCTAAAATTGCCGGAATTAAGATGTGCGAAAGTTATAATTTGCAATATCGTACTAACTATATTGCTGTTATGCCCACCAATTTATATGGACCAAATGATAATTTTGATCTAGAAAATTCCCATGTACTACCGGCAATGATTCGTAAATTATATTTAGCCAAATTGTTGCATGAGGGCAGGTATTCAGAAATTGCTAAAAATTTGGGAATAGTGTGTGGAGAGGATAATAAAACTGATATAACACATGCAATTGTATATGCTTTGGCTAAATATGGCATTGTTATGGTTCAAAATTCAAATGGTGGCGAAAGTCAAATTATAGTTAAATTATGGGGGAGTGGCACACCGTATCGTGAGTTTTTACATGTGGATGACATGGCGGATGCTTGTGTATTTATTATGCAGAACATTAATTTTACTGATTTAGTGGCTAACTATGCACAAGTTAAAAATACCCATATTAATGTTGGTACTGGGCAGGATTTAACTATTAAAGACCTTGCGTATTTGATTAAAGATCAAATTGGATTTAACGGGCAAATATTATTTGATACCACTAAACCAGATGGAACTATGAAAAAATTACAAGATGTAACTAAGTTAACAGCTCTTGGTTGGAAGTATAAAATCCCTTTAAATGAAGGCATTAAAAATACTATCGAGTTTTATTTACAACAGCATGAGTAGGTTGCTTAAATTATAAAATAAGATATTAAATTTTGAAGCGCTATATATGTATAATTACCAGGAATAAAATTTAGGCAGATGCATGCAAATTTTTAAAAAAAATATTAAACACATTACTAGTCATCACATATTTAAAAACTTTCTTTATCTAAACTTTACCCAAGTATTAAATTATATCTTTCCACTGCTTACCTTTCCCTATATGGTTCGTGTTTTTAATATAGAAAATTACGGCTTATATGTAACTATTATTACCTTGTCGAGTTATTTAGGAATCTTTATAGATTTTGGATTTGGTTTATCAGCTACTCGAGATATTGCTCAGGTATCCTCGAGAGAACATGTCAATAAAATATTTAATCAAGTTATTACTGCAAAATTTTATTTATTTATCCTCGGTTTCGTGACTATTTGCGTCTTCTGTATGTTTGAGAAAAAATATATTGTTCATCTGGATTTAATTATACTATCATTAATTGGCGGAATTGGTAGTGTTTTATTTCCTACGTGGCTTTTTCAGGCTATGAATAGAGCAGATAAACTTGCTAAATTAAATATTTTTAGCCGAAGTCTTGGCTTAATTATGTTATTCTTGTTAATTCATAACAATGATGATATGCTTAAATTAATTATTATTAACTCGTGTATTTCAATAATAATTGGTTGCCTAGCTTTTTTTATGGCAATCAATACTTTTTCACTAAAGTTTAAATTTGAAACTTCAATAAAAAAAATAATTGACGTTTTAAAGAATGGAAGCTCTGCATTTTTAGTAATAGCATTAATTAGTCTATATACCACATTTAATATTCTATTTTTAAGTTTGCTCGATAGTAATGCCAGCGTTGCTATCTATAGCGTAGCTGATAAAATTCTCGGAATGGTATTATCAGTACAGGGAGTATTTATTCAAGCTATTTATCCAACTGTCACTGGTTCGGCTAATAAAGATATATTAAATATTAAATTAAAAAAAATGTTTAAATATAACTTATTGCTCGGAGTCGGGGGGAGTATATTTTTGTTACTCTTTGCTAAATATGTAATTATAATATTTGCCAGTCATAAATATGGAAAATCTATTGGAGTGCTACAGATTTTATCAGCTGTGCCTGTTCTAATGACATTTGCTTCAACTTTTTCGACCAAACTATTTGCCGTGCGTGCAGAGAAATATCAAAATATTGCTTTAGCATTTGGTGTTGCTTATTGTTTTGTCGCCAATATTTTAATGATTAAACATTATAGCTACTACGCTGTAGGATTTAATTATTTAATTTGTGAGGTGATTCAAATTACTATTATGTATCTTTTTATCAAAAAGATGCAATATTGACTCTAAGATTCAAAGACTAAGAGTATAATTAAAAAAACTTCAACTTTCATTGGCAGTGAGTATATGTTACAATCATCTCCGGACAACACGATGTGTTTAACCCCTTATTTGATTAAGAGATAGTATGTTCACTAGTTTAAAAATATGAAATTAGATGATCTAAAATCTAATCAAATAGATATTAGGTAGCATTTTACAATTACCTCAGATTCAAAGCTTAATTCAAAAAATTTCTGGCTTTATATTAGATTAGCGTAATTATTATTATGACTCCATGTCAATTTGATTGAATATTAAATTGAGATTATTATATAATTTTTTTTATAGAATTTAATTATGAAAATAGCAGTTATTGGTACTGGGTACGTTGGTTTAGTACAAGGGGTTATTTTAGCTGAATTTGGTATGCAAGCTATTTGTGTTGATGTTGATAGCACTAAAATTAAGGCCTTAAATAGCGGCATAATACCTATTTATGAGCCTGGACTAAAAGAAATTATGGATAAAAATGTTGCTTGCGGCAGGCTGCATTTTTCAACTGATATAGCTCATGCAATTACTCAAAGTAAAGCTATATTTATTGCGGTTGGGACTCCGCCACAGGAGGATGGTAGCGCTGATTTAAAACATGTAATAGAAGTTGCTAATAAAATAGGAGATTCAATTAATAGCTATAAAGTAATTATTAATAAATCTACCGTGCCTGTTGGAACAGGAGAATTGGTACGTCAAACAATTCAAAAGCGCTTAAATGCTAGAGATGTAAATCTAGAATTTGATATAGTATCTAATCCCGAATTTTTACAAGAAGGTAAAGCAATTAATGGCTGTTTAAATCCTGATCGGGTAGTAATTGGCGCTGATTCTACAGCTGCTATTGAAATTATGAAAAAAATCTACCATTCACATAAAATGCGCGATATTCCTTTTGTTATTACCGATATTAAATCTGCAGAAATGATTAAATATGCTGCTAATGCTTTTTTAGCAGTTAAAATCTCATTTATTAATGAAATTTCGCGGTTGGCTGAGGCTTGTGGGGCAAACACATCTGCTATTGCCCATGGAATGGGGCTTGATCCCCGCATAGCGCCAGATTTTTTACAGTGTGGTCCAGGTTACGGTGGTTCCTGTTTTCCTAAAGATACCAAAGCAATTGTTAATATTGCAGAACATTATGGAGAATCATTAAAAATAATTGAAGCAGCAATTATTGCTAATGATATACAAAAACAACGGATGGTAGAAAAGATTATTAAAAATATGGGTAATTTAAGTAATAAAACTATAACTATTTTAGGATTATCCTTTAAGCCTGATACTGACGATATGCGGGATGCTCCAGCATTGTATATAATTCCTGAATTAATTAAGCAGGGAGCAAATATTCATACCTATTGTCCTGAGGGCATGTCTGAATCTAAGTGGCGACTTAAAGATTATGATTCTAAAATTACTTATTATAATGATGAATATCAGGCGTGTAATGGTGCTGATGCTGTAGTTATTTTGACACAATGGAATAGATTTAGTAGCCTTGATTTATCAATGATTAAGCAGCATGTACATAATGATTATTTTTTTGATTTGCGTAATGTATTTGTTGAAGATAAGCAAATACGCAACATGTTTAAATATTTTCCGGTAGGGCAATAAGTGAAAAAAATATTAGTAACCGGTGGTGCAGGGTTTTTGGGCACTAATTTATGTCAAAGACTGATTAATGATGGAAATCAAGTTTATTGTGTAGATAATTTATATACAGGAAGAAAGCAAAATATTGTTCATTTACAACAATCTAGTAATTTTAAGTTTATTTTACATGATATTCGTGAACCTCTTGAATTAGTGGTAGATGAAATATATAATTTAGCTTGTCCAGCAAGCCCACCGCATTATCAAAAAGATCCCATTTATACTCTTAATACTTGCTATTTAGGTGTATTAAATATGTTGAATCTAGCAAGGCAAAATAACGCTAAAATTATGCAGGCAAGCACATCTGAGATTTATGGTGATCCATTAGTTCACCCGCAACCAGAAAATTATCGTGGTAATGTTAATCCTCTTGGCATTCGTGCCTGCTATGATGAGGGTAAAAGAATTGGTGAGACTCTATGCTTCGATTATTATCGCAAGTATCAGACTAAAATTAAGGTAGTGCGAATTTTTAATACTTATGGTAAATTTATGGATCCCAAAGATGGACGTGTAGTAAGTAACTTTATTATTCAAGCTTTAAACGGAGGTGATATTACCGTATATGGTAATGGGCAGCAAACTCGCAGTTTTTGTTATGTTGATGATTTGATTGAGGGTTTTATTAAAACTATGGCAAGTAATGAGTCATTTACTGGACCTGTTAATTTAGGTAATCCAGATGAATTTACTGTACTTGAGTTAGCTAATATGGTTATTAAGCTCACTCGGAGCAACAGCAAAATTATTAATTTGCCACTACCGGAAGATGATCCATTACAACGGAAACCCGTAATTAATTTAGCTCTGGAACAACTAAATTGGAAACCAAAGGTAGCGCTAAATGAAGGTCTGATTAAGGCTATAGAGTATTTCTCAACTCTTGACTCTTCGAGTTTTGACTCAGCAGCCGATATCTAACATGAGTGATTCATTACCGTATGTAAGTGTAATTATGCCAGTATATAATGCAGCTAATTATTTAAGCAGCTCTATAGAAAGTGTATTAAATCAATCATATAATAATTTTGAATTACTTATAGTGGATGATTGTTCAACTGATAATAGCTATTCAATATTAGAAAATTATGCAGCACAAGATCATAGAATTAAATTATTTAAAAATGCTAAAAATAGCAAGCAAGCCTATAGTCGTAATTTTGCAATTAAACAATCTTCCGGTAAGTATTTAGCCTTTTTGGATGCTGACGATGTTTGTGTGAAAACTAGGTTAGAGCAACAGGTACAATTTCTGGAAACTAATAATAATATTGGCTTATGCGCTTCCCGAATAGATTTTATAACTCCAATAGATGACATTAACCCTAATAATGAATATATTCCAGCAACTCATGATGAAATAAAATCATATATTTCACTATTCTATAATCCTCTTGCACAATCAACGGTAATGCTAAAAAGTAGCATCTTAAAAGATAATGATATATATTATCAGGAAAGCTTGGGTGGAGTGACCGAAGATTTTACTTTATGGATTAATTTACTTGATATTGGAGTACAATTTGCCATTTTAGATCAAGTATTAGTTCATTATAGAATAGGGGATAGTAATCAAACTACAGCATTATATCGGGACATATTTATCGAGCGTGATCGTGAAATTTTTAAAGCACAAATTCTAAAAATAGCTCCTAATAATTTAAGTTTGGTTACATTGCATTATGATTTATTCTTAAAGCCAGTTGCAAGATCAGCCAAACTTACCTTATGGATGAAAATCAAGCGCTTATTACGCATGCAACATTTTGCTAGAGTATTATTGGCAGAAAATTCCACAACTAATTATTTAAATCAGCTTGTTCTAAAAAAAATATGTCGACGATTTAACTTTAGTTATAAATTAAAGAAAATGTTCCTAACGTAGACCCGGATTACTATCTGGCATTTTCTTTCAGTTGCTTGAGTATGATTTTTATTGTATGATATAATCCCGGGAATAAATACTCGTAAAGTTAGATATAATGAAAAGAATAGCCCTATATTTATGTATTATTTGTACAATTTGTGCCTGTACTAATGGAGGTACTAGTAGTTCGTCAGCAACTATTAGCACTAATATCCCAACTTATCACCCGGGAGCAACGACAGAAATTATTGTTACCAATACATCGCCAACTGATTCAATTATTAATCCTAAGGTAAATTTGGCAGCTTGGCTTGAAAGTATTGCAATTGATAAAAATCTAATATTAAATGGTTCCATTGCTCCGGGAGAAAGCTATACATTTAGTTTTAAATTAGATGATACCGAATCAATTTCACTTGCTTCCAGAGCAAATTATCAATTTTTAGTAACCAATCCCACATATGGAGAGATTCAAATATCGGCGGATAATTTAAATCCGCCACTTAATCCTGAATTAAATGTAATTGTTTCGCAGGATCCGTTATCCTTGACTTTATGGGAAGATATTATAATTAATGCTGATTTATGGAGTGATCAGCCAGAAATCATGTCCGCAGGATACGGATTTGAAGGAATTGAAGGTGTCTTTGAAGGTGAAAGTTATGTAATTGCTGCCGGAGGAGCATGGGAAATTGTAACAACTTCTAACCCGCCATATACTGCGCTTACTTCGGCAAAAACTCCCTACGACGTATCTATTGCGTGGGGTTATCCAACTTATTTGGCCGATGCAATACCAGTTGTTTTTAGTTGGCCAGTATTACCTAGTACTGTAGATAGAGTTGATTTTGCGATTACTTTAAATACGGGTGAAATAGTTACACCGTATGTTGCTTCAATAAGCCCAAACTTAGAATATAATGAACGTAGTTGTGTAGTTATTTTTGGTGAATTTGGAAATCGCCTTGCCCCTGGAACACCAGGTGCAATTTATCCAACAAAAGTATCAATTGTCAAAAAATTAAAACTTCTGGGGCCAAATGGACTAGTAAGTGCAGTAGGCTTAACTAAAGACAGTACCAATGCGTATATTGCTAATGGTGGTCCAACACTGGTTGCAGCCAAATTAAGTAAAATGTCTATTATTGGTGAAGGTGTCGGTGAGCATAACGCTTTTACGGCTGATTACCCCAATAATGGCGTTGCTTATTATGGAGAAAGTAATGCCCAGTACCGGTTGCGGATATATACTACTGGCGGTTTCTCTTCGGATGGAGTTGCTGGAACACAACCGATTGATTTTCAAAAATTCTTTCAGCTTCAGGTTACGGACCAAGATGGAACAGTTACCTGGTTGACTACGCCTAATTATACTTATAGCTTTACACAGGGAAATATTGAAATTGTTGGTTTAGCTGACTTGGGTGTTGCGGGCGAATCTTTAAATGATGCTTATACTGAAGATAGTGATAACTATATTGATATAGTGTTAAAAGGTGATGAGTCTGCTATGCGTTTGATTACAGGGGTTAAAATTCCGGCTGCTAATGGCTATTTGCCGTTTTATAATCCAGGTGGTCCAGGGAATAATCCAACCCCTGGGGTAACCTATACTTCACCTGGACCATCTCAGATCCAATCTGTAATGATGGCTATAGATGATCCCAAAACGGTTACTTACTACGGGAGTTAACCGTTTGGAATATGCAGCTGTTGTGGTAGGCAAATTAATAATAAGTTTTAGAATCTTCCTCAATTTTAGCTGTAGTGAGCTTGCCTCCCATTATTTTGTATACCCAACCTGTGTAAATTAAGATAAGTGGAGTAAATATTAATGCAGCAATTAACATTAATTCTAAAGTATGTTTTGATGAAGTTGCATCCCATACAGTTAAACTACTTGAAGGGCTAGAGCTGGAAGGTAAAATAAATGGAAAGATTGATACTGCAGCCGTTAAAATTATCCCTGCCATACCAATACTGCTAAATATAAAAGCACTGCCAAAACGATTAATTTTAGTGAAAATCATTGATGATAAAAAGCCGGCAACAGCAATAACTGGTACAGCAATAGTCCATGGATAATTAATATAGTTATTTAGCCAAGCTCCGCTTACTACATTAACTGTCTTTAGTAGCGGATCTGAGCTGCCGTTAGGATTTAGATTAACTGCAAGGTAACCATTTAAATGTTCTACATAAATACCAGCGGCTATAAATAGAATTATAGTTATTGCAGAAAATAATAAAGCAGCATTTTTTGACCGTTTCTGCATAGCTTCTGTAGTGCGTAAGCTTAAATATACTCCTCCATGAGCCGTAATCATAGAAAAAGAAATTAAACCTGATAATAGCGCAAAAGGGGATAATAAACTTAAAAATCCGATCAGGGGCGATGCAGCATCGCTAACTAAACGCATCTCATTATTAAAATGAAATGGTATACCTAAAATGACATTCCCAAAGGCAACACCAAATAATAGTGGTGGTAGTGCCGAACCTATAAATAACACCCAATCCCATGTGCTGCGCCATTTACTATCATCAATCTTAGAGCGATAATCAAATGCTGGAGCACGCAAGAAAATAGTCCATAACACTGCCAGAATAGCAATATATAACATTGAAAAGGATGCTGCATATACTAGGGGCCATGCCGCAAATACTGCACCTCCTGCAGTGATAAACCATACCTGATTGCCATCCCAATGTGGGGCAACGGAATTAATTGCCGCTCTACGTTCTGAATTAGTTTTACCAATAAATGGAGATAAAGTTCCCACTCCCATATCATGACCATCCATTACCATAAAGCCAATTAATAATATTCCAATTAGTACCCACCAAATAAATTTTAATGTTGCATAGTCCATGTCTTTACCATTTTAAAAATTGTTATTTAATATTATCTAAATTAGTACCGTTATTTGATTCACGATGATAACGCCCAGTAGCTAAACTGGAAGGTCCCAGTTTGGCATATTTAAACATCAGCATAATTTCAATTATAGCTAGGATAGTGTAGATAATTATAAATCCGGCTAATGAAAACCATAACTGCCCACTGGTTAAACTCGAAGCTGACTGAAACGTGGGTAAAATACCATAGATTGTCCATGGCTGCCGTCCATATTCGGCAACAAACCAGCCACACCAAGAAGCAACCCATGGTGCAGGTATCCACCATAGCACAAATTTAAGGAATTTAGTTTGATTCTCTAAAATTACTCTTTTTTTCATGCACAAAGTTACCCCAATTATGAATATAAGTAAAAATGAGGCTCCAAGCCCAATCATTCCCCGAAAAGCATAGTATAACGGTAGCGGGTTAGGCACTGTACTTTGGGCGGCCTGATTTATTTGTTCTTCAGTTATATTGGCTAGATTTTCAGAATATTTATATAATAACATTCCATAACCTAAATTGCCAGAGTTTGCTTGAATTTGGTTTACTAATTCAGGTGAACTATGATGTTGATTACGTAATTGCTCCAGTAACATTAGGCTTTCACGTCCTCGAATAATCTTTTGTTTATTTTCAGCAACAAGTTCATTAATACCTATAATTGAACCATTTAAACCATGGGTTAAAATTAAGCTGCCAGCATAGGGTAGTTCTATATTAAAAAGATTAGTACGCTGGTTTTGTTGTGGTAATGCTAAAAAAGACCAGCCGGCAGGAGCTGGTAGAGTGTTCCATACCCCCTCAATAGCTGCAAGTTTAGTAGGTTGTGCCTTATATACCTGTAATCCAGATTCATCTCCCATTATAATTACTGCGAAGGTAGCACATAATCCAAATATGGCAGCAATTTTAAAAGAAAGCTTTGCAAATAGAATATCTTGCCGCTTTAACAAATAATAGGAGGAAATCCCCAATACAAAAATTGAAGCAGTAACATATCCTGCACATATGGTGTGAAAAAATTTTGCTAAACCTACTGGATTTGATAATACACTCCAAAAACTATCTAATTCCATCCGCATAGTTATTGGGTTAAATATTGTACCCACTGGGTGCTGCATCCAGCCATTGGCAATTAAGATCCATAGTGCGGATAAATTAGAGCCAATTGCTACTAAAACTGTAAATAATAAATGTTGTTTTTTAGATACTCTATCCCAGGCAAAAAAGAAAATTCCCACAAAAGTCGATTCTAAGAAGAATGCCATTAAACCTTCAATAGCTAAAGGTACGCCAAATATATCGCCAACATAATGCGAATAATATGCCCAGTTAGTACCAAACTGAAATTCAAGAGTTAACCCTGTAGTAACTCCCATTACAAAATTTATACCAAACAATTTGCCCCAAAATTTGGTCATATCTTTATATATAATTTTACCGCTGGTTACATATAGAGTTTCCATAATTACTAATAACCATGTCATTCCTAAAGTTAGCGGTACAAACATAAAGTGGTACATTGCAGTTAAACCAAACTGTAGCCGCGATAAATCAACCAACATTTCCATATGTATTATCCTTACTCACCTTAAATTTAAAATATGCTCGGCAGCTTCTTGATCGTTAAGCTCTAATGGAGAATTAAAACAGCAATACCAAATACTGCCAAATAGAATTACTTTTATAAAAAGTATACCAATAATCTCTTTCCAATATTGCTTCAAAGCTAATTATGCCTCTTAAAACTCAGCTAACGCCAAACTCAGCCGTAATTATAGCATAGTCTTTAAAATAACCATTGCAAAATTATGGTTATTTTTTATTTCCGGAAATTTTTGCAGTCGTTGGTGAAATATGTCAAATACATACTATGAATTAGAGTAATTAAATGCTGTTATTTTTTCTTTAGGTTAGTTGTCGTCTATTCAAGAGTGAAAATATGTCATTAACTGATCCTTGAAATTTAACTAATTACCCGCATATGATGTTAGTGAATAATTTTAAGAGGTATTAAACTGAGATGAACCACCGTCACGATTCTGACAACCATTACGAGGGTACAAAGCCCCCTCATGAACATGATTTAAAAAATGAATCATGCAGTACGCATCCTTCTGCAGGTGCAGAATGCACAGAAGATAGCGATGCTAATTCTAACAGTATAAATGATAATGCAAATCTGAATGCTGAAGCTATGATTGATAATCTTAATACTAAAATTAAAAACTTAGAACAACAGCTTGCAGATGCTAAAGATGTATATGTGCGCTCTCAGGCTGAAATGCAAAATACACATAAACGTAATCAAGAGGAACTTAAAAAGACCAGAGAATACGCAATTAGTACTTTTGCTAAAGATTTAGTCGCAGTTAAGGACTATTTGGAAATGGCATTAAAAGATGAATCTGGTAATTTTGAGATGCTTAAAATGGGGGTGGATTTAACATTAAAGCAGCTAATTCAAGTTTTTGATAACCATAAAATTAAAGAAATAACCCCTAAGGTTTTGGATAAGCTGGATCCGCACCTTCATCAAGCAATAGAAACAGTTGAAATTGAAGGCCAAGAAGCTAATACCGTAGTCAAAGTTATGCAAAAAGGTTATAGCTTAAATGAGCGCATTTTGCGTCCGGCTATGGTTACTGTAGCTAAATAAAGTTTAATTACTTGAAAAATAACAATTAAGCTATATATTTAAAATATGACAACAACATTTAAAAGGAAATAAAAATCATGTCAAGCAAAAAAAGAATAATCGGTATAGATTTGGGAACAACTAATTCTTGTGTGGCTATTATTGAAAATGGTCAGCCAAAAGTTATTGAGAATGCTGAAGGGGCACGAACCACGCCGTCTATTATTGCCTATACTAAAGATAATGAAATATTAGTTGGTGCTCCAGCAAAACGTCAGGCAGTTACTAATCCAAAACATACTATTTATGCAGTAAAACGTTTAATTGGCAGACGCTTTGAAGAAAAAGAAGTACAAAAAGATATTGATCTTATGCCATATGCAATTGTAAAGGCTGGTAATGGTGATGCTTGGGTTCAGGTTGAAGATAAAGAGCTAGCGCCACCACAAATTTCAGCTGAAATATTAAAGAAAATGAAAAAAACTGCTGAAGATTATTTGGGTGAGGCAGTAACTGAGGCGGTAATTACCGTTCCAGCATATTTTAATGATAGTCAACGTCAAGCAACTAAAGATGCGGGTAGAATTGCAGGACTTGAAGTTAAGCGGATTATTAATGAGCCAACAGCTGCTGCATTAGCTTTCGGATTGTCTAAAAAAGAGGGCCGTGACCGTAAAATTGCTGTGTATGACTTAGGTGGCGGTACATTTGATATTTCAATTATTGAGATTGCTGATGTGGATGGCGAGAGTCAGTTTGAAGTATTATCAACTAACGGGGATACTTTTTTAGGGGGTGAGGATTTTGATCAACGCTTAATTGATTATATCATTAAGGAATTCCAAAAAGATCAAGGCATTGATCTTAAAAATGATGTGATGGCATTGCAACGGCTGAAAGATGCTGCTGAAAAAGCTAAAGTTGAGCTTTCCTCGTCACAACAAACTGAAATAAATTTACCGTATATCACAATGGATGCAGCTGGTCCAAAACATTTGGTAATGAAGCTTACCCGGGCTAAATTTGAATCATTGGTTGATGAATTAGTAGAACGTACAATTGAACCTTGCCGTATTGCTTTAAAAGATGCTGGTTTGTCAGCTGCAGATATTGATGATGTTATTTTAGTGGGTGGTCAAACCCGTATGCCAAAAGTTCAGGATAAGGTTAAGGAGTTTTTTGGTAAAGAGCCGCGTAAAGACGTTAATCCAGATGAAGCTGTTGCAGTTGGGGCAGCTATTCAAGGTTCAGTATTAGCTGGAGATAGAACTGACGTATTATTATTAGATGTAACACCATTATCCTTGGGTATTGAAACCATGGGCGGGGTTATGACTAAGTTAATTAATAAAAATACTACTATTCCAACTAAAGCTTCGCAGGTATTTTCTACTGCGGAAGATAATCAAACTGCGGTGACAATTCATGTATTGCAGGGTGAGCGTCAAATCGCCACTGGTAATAAAAGTTTAGGACAATTTAATCTTACAGATATTCCACCGTCACCACGTGGTATGCCGCAAATTGAAGTAACTTTTGATATTGATGCCAATGGTATTTTACATGTATCAGCTAAAGATAAAGCAACTGGCAAAGAGAATAAAATTACTATTCAAGCAAGTTCGGGTTTGTCTGAAAATGAAATTCAGCAAATGGTCAAAGATGCTGAGGCACATGCTGATGAAGATAAGAAGATAACTGAATTAATAGCCGCTAGAAATAGTGCTGATGGCATGGTTCATTCGGTTAAAAAATCATTAGCTGAAGCGGGAGACAAAATTGATCAAGCTGAAAAGGAAAAGATTGAGGCTGCGATTAAAGAAGTTGAAGAAGCGATTAAAACTGATGATAAAGCTAATATTGAAGCTAAAGTAACTGCATTAATGACGGTGTCACAAAAAATTGGTGAGATGATGTATAAAGATATGCAACCTAATGCTACGGGAGCAACCGGTGAAAAAGCACCTGGTACTGATGGTGCCACATCAGAAAATAGTCACACTGAAGCACCAAAAGATAATGTTATTGATGCTGAATATACTGAAGTGAATGATAGTAAACAATAAATGTACTGAAACAGATTGAAGTTTCAATGGCATTGTTTCGTTCTTCGCCGACTAAATGTAGGCGAAGGGCGAGACTTGTTTATTCATGCCTGCCTGAATTCTTCATTCTATTTTTGCTGAAAGCGATCTAAATGAAACACCGTGAAGAAGTTGTTGCTTACTTAGAGCGACACAGTTCGAAAGAGAATCCCAAATCAATCTCAGAAATAGCTGAGACTTTAAGTATTAATGAAGAAGATATAGGATATATAATCCACGATTTACTCGCAGCTGATGCCTTAGGGGTAGAGAAGAGTCCAGATAAATATAATTTTCTTTATTATTTATTACAGTACTAATAAGTATGTAGATTCTGGACATGAAGGTTCCACAAAGTCCTTGGTTCAAATACAAAGAGTATATAGGTTATGGAATTAATTCGGTTAAATAAATACCTTAAAGATATGGGGATTTGTTCTAGACGTCAGGCTGATGAATTTATATCGTTAGGATATGTTACAGTGAATGGCCAGGTAATAACTGAAATGGGTCTTAAGGTTAATCCAGACCTGGATAAAGTAGTGCTGCTGCCAATTCTTAACCAAAAAATTTCTCAATTTAGTTATATACTATTAAATAAACCTACCGGATATGTATGTAGCAAAAGCACGGTTGACGGTAAAAATATTTTTGAACTGCTTCCGCCTTTAAACAATCTCACTTATGCTGGAAGACTAGATAAAGATAGTCATGGTTTAATTATTTTATCAAATGATGGCAAATTTGTTTATCGCGTATCTGGCAGTGAGTTTGCTAAAGAGAAAGAATATGTGGTGCGGGTTCATAAACCCATTACACCAAATTTTCTCCGGCAACAAAGTAATGGTTCCATACAGCTTGATGGTAGATTAGTTAAATGCTCTACAACTAAATTTATAAATAATTATACTTATAGCATCATACTTATAGAG
>JAGOUD010000023.1 GCA_018061465.1 Burkholderiales bacterium | reverse complement strand
TATAAAAAGCTCCTTATGTACTTTACGTACACTGCGTAGCCTTTTATTGCAGTTCTCCTAGCCCAGAATCCAAATACTTTGAGTATTAACATTTAGTCCGACTTTCAGTTACGAGCAGTATATACTCATCGTCTTTGAAATTTTACTATATGCGCATATTAAAAAAGCTTATAATGTATTTATGCATATAAGGGACTTCTTCTTTTTGAAGTGGTCGCCCATTGCTTTTTATTATATTACTTCTCAATAAAAGTATTCAAATACTCTGAGCATAGATTCGGAAACGCTTGTAATTTGCGCATGTTTATGACCAATAAATTTAATAGGGTAAAAATGACTACCAGATTATATTATATTGTGGATGAGAGATTTAATCTTTAAGAACCTGTTTAAAACCTTCCAATCACCTTGAAAAACACAATACAAAATTTTATAGTATTTAATCAGTAATAGCCACCGCTATTTTCACAAATTAGATAAAACTATTTCAATTATTGCTTTTTTCAGAATGATTAAAGATCTTAAACAGGCTCTTAAACTGAAATTACGCTACTTCATTTCAATTTGTTTTGATATAAGTCTAATGAAATCTATAAAAACGCACAAGTTCATCATTTTACACTAACTAGGTATACAATTGTTATATTTTTCCACAATTTTTTATGCGGCCAAGTTATAAGTGAAATATTTTACTATTTTTTTTATTGTAAATAATTTTGGGTTATAACAATTGTTGAGCTATATGTGTTAAAATTATGTATCTGTATTCAACTGCTTCAGGCATATGGAAGAATAGTATAGGATGAGTTGTATGCATAATAGAAAAAGGATATTATATAGTATATCTATTATTCTCATGATAGATTATATGAATTACGGTCTATTGTTATCAATAGCTCCACAGTTATTCTTAGATAATAAATATGGGTTGATTTTAACTGAGGCATCTAATTTTCAGCGTGAGCTATTATTTAGTATATCCTGGGCTATATTTTCACTTATGAGTGTTGTAGGAATGTCAATTTTATGTTCTCTTTCGGATCAATACGGGCGCAAAAAAATTCTTTTATTAGCGATTAGTGGATTTATAATAAATTATTTTATAGGTGCAGGGGCTGTTTTATTTCACAGCATTATTTTATTTTTGGTTAATCGAATAATTGAAGGTTTTTTGGATGGAATATATCCGTTGGCAGAAACTATTGTGGGGGATAGCACCCAAGATGAACAAGAGCTCGTCAATAATTTTAAAGTATTAGCAGTTTTTTCCACTATAGGGATGATTTTGGGTCCATTATTATCTATCCTGATTCATCACATTCCCCGAATTAATCCCTTACTAGTCGTCTTTTTATCTTCGGCTATGGTGGCAACTGTAGGGTTGTGTTTTTCATTCTATGGCTTAAAAAATATGTCTTTACGTCATATCGTTATAAATGAAACACATATTTTTTTAAGCCAGATAAATATATTTAAAGGGTTATACTATATATTAAGTCGGATTCATATTCAATTTATTAGTATTGCTTATTTTTTATTCCAATTTGGTTCTGGTTTAATTTTACAAACCTTGGGATTGTATCTATCTATAAAATATGGGTATACTTCATTACAAATTAGTCAGTTTCTGCTAATAATGTATGTAACTACTATAATCGGGATGAATTTATTGCCACAAATTTTTTCATATTATTTAGGGTACAGAGCGCAGCTACTTATTTTACTGCTATTTATTACCTTATTGCTCTTTGGTGAATTTTGTTTTAATTATTTTGCTCCAAATGGAATTCTAATGAATCGGACAATCTACTTAATTTGGGTAGTTGCGGGCATATTTTATGCAGTACAGCCATCAATTAATTTGATCTTTAATTCGTTTTTGTCTAATAGTACTAGTTATCCACGTCGAGGTATGGTTCTAAGCGGTTTTGGACAGATTTTTTCTATTGCTTGGGCACTTTCAGCATTATCAGTTGGAGTTTTAATGGAATATAGGCTAGTCCTTATAGTTGCAAGTGTGATATTTGGATTTAGTGGTTTATTAATGTTGTGTCATTTTCAGTTGCATTCCAAAAATAGATTGAAATTTTTGCGGGTATTTAAATTTCCGAATTGGTTGGATTAATACTTTCCCATTCATAACATGCTGGACATTGCCAGAAAAATGTTTTCGATTTAAAGTTACAGCGCCCACATCTAAAATTAGATAACTTCTCATTGTATTTTAGAAGAAGGTTTTTGATAATTTCTGCTTCAGGACGTAATTCAGGAACAAAATTATCTCGGTTAATATACACTTCCACCATTAATGCTGCTATCTTAGAACTAGGCTGTGCTCTAATAACATCTTTTAAATAGTCCAGTGCTGAATTAGCATTGTCATATGCAGCTAATTTTTGATATAAAAAATCACATAAACTAATATTGGGGTATAAAGTTGCATAACCCTTAATTAAAGTTAACCCTTCGCGGATTTTATTTAACTTCATGTAGGCGTCAAACATTTTTTCAATAATCATGGGTAAATATAAATAATTTTGTTTTTCAATTAATTGCCAAGTTTCAATTGCCCTAACATAATCTTCCTGCCCAGAATACATTTCGCCCAATAATAAGTTAGCTCTAACACATTTACGATTAATTTCAAGCGCATGTTGGATATATTTAACTGCTTGTTCATTATCTGATTTAATGAGAGCTTCTTGAGCTAATTCGCAATTAAATTGTGCTACTTCAGTATGATAACTGTAATCAGATGTGGCTAGACGTTTGGCTGTTTCAATTGCATCTTTCCAGTTTTTGTCTTGTTGGTAAATATCAAGTAATAAATCTTGTGCTTTATGGGAATATAGTTCACTTGTTATTAATTTTAAAAGTATACTCTCGGCACGGTCAATTAAGCCTGCATGCTGGAAATCACGAGCCAACTCAAGCCGGACCTGATCTTTCTGCTCATTTGAAAATAAATATTGTGAATTGAGTAATTTATTATGCAGCTTTATGGCTAAATCATTTTCGCCACGATTTCTATATAATTTACCCAGGCTTATTTGTAATTCTGTAAGTTGTGGTTCTTGTGCTATAATATCCCGCAAGTCATCACTTGCAATTCCAGTTTTATTTTCAATTAGAGCATCTACACTATCAAATAAGCGCTGCGGCAATGACTTAGCTTGCTTAATTACGGTTTTCATGTCAATTCGCCCAGCAAACCATCCAAAAGCGAAAAATAATGGGGTAATTAACAGCCAAAGAACTATGGTATTCAAGTGATATATTCCTATTGTTTATTCAGCAATTGGTGCTTTATTATTAATTTTACGTTGTTCGTGCAGCTCTTGCTGCAATATCTTTATTTTAGCTTTCAGTTCAAGCGAGCGTAAGAAACCATAAATCATACCAATAATTAAACCAATTAATAGAAATGCAAAACCAATCACAATTAAAGGCAGAGGTGCTGTGTGATAAATGCCATAAAAATTAAATTCAACAGGTTGTCTGTTATCTAAAATTAAGACTAATACTAAAATAAAGAGTATAATTCGAATTATCCAGCGAGTTATCTTCATATAATAATTGCTCCAAAACCTATTTAGCAAGTAGTGATTATAGCATATGCCCTAAAAATTTTACTTGTAATTGTAGCGTATGTGCTAATCTTACGCCATTATAGTGTTTGAGTTAGGGATTATTATGAAGTTATACCAAATTTATGGTTTGATTATCTTCGTTGGTACTAATGTTTTATTTTCTAATATGAGTTATGCTAAGGCAACATCTCCTCAAAAATTTGTTTTTAAAGAATCCGGTAGTGTGGAAGATAAAAATTATCTCAAATCCGGTAGTCTTGAGCAAAAGTTAATGCTTGTGCCAAATATAATCAATTTAAACCATAAAACTTATACGCTTCCAGCAAGCCCAGCTACTACACAATGGGGTGTGTATAATAGAGATCAGCCCCCAGTATTGAGAATTAAATCCGGTGATTCTGTTGCGATTGAAACCAATATGGCGGCCAACAATCAAACGGTACCAGGTGTTACTGCAGAAGAAATTGCCCAAATGGATAATGAGGTTCCAGGACGTGGACCACATACCTTAACTGGTCCAATTTATGTGGAAGAAGCACAACCAGGAGACGTTGTACGCATCAAGTTTAATAAAATCGTCCCACGCTCATATGCAGTGAATGTTAGTCTGCCAGATCGTGGGTTATTACCCGCTAAATTCCCTCAAGGGCAGGTTAAATATTTTTATCTGGATGTGAAAAAAATGCAAATGGAATTTGCTCCAGGTATAGTACTGCCATTGCATCCATTCCCGGGCACTATTGCTGTATCTAGAGATCAAGCTGGTAGATTTAATAGTGTGCCTCCAGGTAAGTTTGGCGGTAATATGGATTTACCTATAATGACAGAAGGCTCAGTACTCTATTTACCGGTATTTGTAAAAGGTGCATTAATCTGGACTGGTGATTCACATGCAGGGCAGGGAAATGGGGAAATTAATTTAACTGCAATCGAAACTGCTTTTAGTGAATTTAATATTACAGTAGATGTTATTAAGCACAAACATATAGAATGGCCTTTGATTGAAACTCCTACTAGCTGGGCAGTAGTAGGTTATGATGCTGATTTAAATAAGGCGCTTAATTTAGCAATTGATAATAGCGTTGATTTTATTATGCGGAATCGAAAAGTTTCCAAGCCTCAAGCACAAAAAATTGCCTACTCAGTATGGAATTGCCCAATTGCAGAAGTTGTTGATGAAGTAAACGGAATCTATTGTATGATACCAAAGAAGTTGAACCCAGCTAAATCACCGATATTGCCTAAAATGGATACTGCTAAATTATATGTAACATATGCAAGAAATAATAATGTATTGCAGGCGCTTAAGGATGCTTCGTGGGCAATGATTAATAAAATAGCTACACAAAGAAAATTAACCCCGCTAGATGCTTATTCACTAGCTAGTATGGCAATGGATTGCAGTATTGCGCCATATAAGTCTGGTGAAAAAGAAGTCCATTGTATGTTACCTAAAAACCTATGGACAATGAATTAATTAATATAGAGCCCAACTTTCAAGTGAATTGAGTATATGCTAAAAAAATGCTTTTTTCTAATGAGTTTTTCTGTTGGCTATGCTAGCGCAGACAATTATATTTCATATAATAATTATATACAGAATCCTTTTAATGGTCAGCCAACAGGTGGCGGCACCCAAATTCATTTAATTGATATTCATCAAAATACAGGCGGGGGTACTCAAGTAATTTATGAGAGCGAAATTATGAATCAAAATGCTTGGCAGAAATGGTTTAATGATGGTACTTATAATATTCAAGCTGCTGCAGCCATTTTAAGTACTACCAGCAATTCAGTGAATTTTTCTTATGGATCCAATATATTTGTACAAACGGGATCGGCAGCTGGTTTTTCATTTGGTGGTAATTTAGCTATAATTAATCCATATTTTTCTCCTCAAATCAATGGGACTAATCCATCTGCTCTAGATGGGTACCTACCGGCTAATCAGGTAGTATTTCCCAATGAGTTATTCACTGAATATAAATTGCCTAATTTATTACAGATTGATGCTGGTTGGTTATATATAAACACTCCATGGGTAACTTCAGTAAATTCGGAAGCATTACAGCAGCCAACCTATCAAGGTATACTATTAAACTACCAAATGACTGCTAATATTTTGTGGACTGCTATGGCATTAAATGGCTATATGCCAATTTCAGCAACTGGCTTTTCCGGATTAACCTTGTATAATCAAAATTTTAACACAGCAACTCAAACCCCCAATATCCACAATTATCCTTCTCCGGGAACTATTGCTCTTGGTATGCAATATGGGAATAATACACTGTGGAAATCAAGCTTATGGGGTTATCAATTCCAGGATTATGCTAATTTATTATATGGTGATACCAAATACATTTTAAATATAGATCCGCGGGTGAGTTATTTAACCTTTGCCGCACAAGCTGCAGTTGAAGGCGCTAATGGGGCTAATGTTACGAATAGTTCCAATGCTTTTGCCAGTAGTGGTTATGGTACACCGCAAAGTAATATGATTGGGCTACAATTTGGGGTTAATTATGACTGGCTGGGATTTTTTGCAAGTTATAATAGCGTATTTGGTAATTCTACTGCATACCAAAGTGGGGGATTAGTGTCTCCGTATACTTATCAGTATGGAATTGATCCGATGTATACCTCCTCATTATTAGGTGGTTTAATTGAGAAATCAGCAGGTTCAGCACTTAAATTGGGACCAAGTTTCACTTTTTTCGATAAAACCTTGATGGTTGCGCCGAGTTTTACTCAGTTTTGGACTAGCCCATATCCATCTTCCACTGAATGGGATATGGTGGCGACTTATAATCTGCCTCAAGTTCGCGGATTGTCCTTTAATGGTTTTTTTGGCTATTTACAACAACCAGTACCAACAGCTGGAGGCAATATAACTTATGCTGAGGTTTTAACTAGTTATGTATACTAAAACAGAATGAAGTTCCAGCATATATACTCATCGTCTTTGAATCCAAATACTTTGAGTATTAACATTTAGTCCAGATTTCAATTACGAACAGTATATTAATTATGCTAAGTTACCTGCTTTTAGAAAGTAAATTATAGTGAGAATAAAATTATTAATTGTAGATAATTATGACTCTTTCACCTATACTATAAAAAGTTATTTTGATGTATTAGGTGTAGAAACATTAGTTTTAAAAAATGATAATCCACAATTAGCTAATCTAGAACAAATTAATCCAACTCATATTCTTTTATCTCCTGGATATGGAACTCCTGATGATGCTGGGTATACTATGGAAATAGTTTTAAATTATGGTAAATCCTACCCAATCCTTGGTGTATGTTTGGGGCATCAAAGTATAGCACAAGCATTTGGTGCTAAAATTGTTCATGCTCCAGAAGCCATTCATGGTAAAGTTTCAACTATTTTTCATGATGGATGCGGATTATTTAAAAATATTCCTAATCCATTTAGCGCAACCCGTTACCATTCTTTGGTAATATTGCCATCATCGCTACCGCAAGAGTTTAATGTATCTGGATGGACTGCTGATGGGGTAGAGGATGGGGCACCGATAATTATGGCAATACAACATAAATCGTTGCCTTTATGTGCAGTGCAATTTCATCCAGAATCGGTTTTATCGGAGTATGGTTATGAGATTTTTAAAAATTTTTTGGATTATCAATCAGCCTAGTGAGAGATCATTAATCCTTAAAAGTTGGACCCAATATTAAAATTAAATAAAATATATGCATAAATTTATAATTTTAGAAAATCGGAAATCACAAGAAAAAAATTCGTATTATTTTGATAATAATATAGAAACTATTATTTGCCATAATCCACATCAGTTAGAAGAGTGTTTTGGTCGAATTGAAAAATTAAGAAAAGATGGGTGCTTTTTAGTGGGTTTTATTAGCTATGAAGCTTGCTATAGCTTGATTTTGAATGATTATCATTCATCGCATACCAATAGTTTCCCCCTTCTTTATTTCTCAGCATTTAAACAGCGACTCGAATTATATCAGCATGAAGTAGATTTATTATTAAATGATCTTAAATCTAATGATGTAATTAGCCCATCTATTAGAGATATTAATTTAAATTTTAATCAAGATGAGTATGTTAATCATATAGCAAAAGTTAAAAATTATATTTATGAAGGGCACACTTATCAAGTTAATTATACTGGAAAATACCATTTTAAATTTGAAGGCTGCCCAATTAAATATTATCAATTATTACGCAATAGGCAAAAAGTAGAATATTCAGCTCTATTACAATTTGATGATTTTCAGATTTTATCCCTTTCTCCAGAGCTGTTTTTTTCTAAAACTCAGAATAAATTAACTACCCGGCCCATGAAAGGAACAGTGCCACGTTCACTCGATGAAGCAATTGATCAAGAAAATAAGCAATTTCTTATTTCCGATAGTAAATCACGGGCGGAAAACTTGATTATTGTAGATTTATTAAGAAATGATATGAATGTAATTTCAACCCCTGGAAGCGTGAAAGTAAAAAGCTTATTTGATATTGAAGCTTATGAAACTGTATATCAGATGACATCTACGATTGAGAGTGAGATTGAGCGTAATTTATCATTTAAAAATATTATTGAAGGTTTATTTCCCTGCGGTTCTATTACTGGAGCTCCTAAAAAAAGAACTATACAAATAATAAAGGAATTAGAACCCGATCCCAGATTAATTTATACCGGAACTATCGGTTATATAACTCCAGATAATGATATGGTTTTTAATGTTGCTATACGGACTGTGCTGTTGAGAAACGGTGTTGGGGAACTAGGAGTCGGCGGCGGGATAACTATAGATTCAGAAGCCTCAAGTGAATTTGAAGAGGTTAAATTAAAAGCAAAGTTTCTAACTGAGGCGTTTTAGAAAAATATACTGCCAAAGTATGCTTCTTGATTTTATTAAAAACAGGTGTTAGTTTTGCTAAATGCGTTGGTAAATATATCTTTTTAAAATCTGGACACTACATAGTTTAATTTTTGCTATTTTTATATTATCACTTCAAAAACAGGTTTTTCGATAATTTTTATTCGTCCAGTATTTTTAATAATCCGGTAATTTTAATATTTTTACCTTCTTCAAATGCCACCAATGCTTGTTGAAAATCATTTTTATTCAGAGTGGTTTTAGCTTTAATTGCACCAACATCACCAATACAGTTAAAAATAATTTGTCCGTCATTACGTAAGCTATCTTACCTTTTTAATTCATACTAGATTTTGCTGTTGCCATTTTCTAACTGCTTTTATAAATATAATATTTATCGTTATTGTTATTATGAGATTTTTCAATTTGTTTTTTTACTGATTCTGCACTATTTTGTCCCATAATTGTTGTATCCATATCAAAATTTATTTACGGTTAAATATTATTTTCGCTGGGGATTTATATAATATTTTTGTTTTGGGCTTGTTGGTTTATCAGGTATGGTTAATAATAAGTCGCCACTTTCAATTAATGGGCGTAAAATATTTAATCGAAAATGTTCATCGTGTTTAATTTGTAACATGTTCATTATTTCACGGCTAGACTTTGCTATAGCACAAAATTCTAATATTTGTTGCCTATAAGATATTTCCCCGGTAGCTTCCCCGGTAGCTTCCCCGGTAGCTTCCCCGGTAGCTTCCCCGGTAGCTTGTACAAAATCTCCCATGGTTAATCTTATATCTAGTGGTATAATAATTTTAAAAATATCAGCTTCAATCAATTGTGGATCAGTACCAGCAGAATAAGCTTTGGTATACCTAAACAAATTACGCATACCGGAGCCTAATTCTTCAGCACGTCCGATTTCCCGGAAAAATCCGGCAATTATGGGATTTTTAGGAAATGGAGAAAAATCGGCTGGGTCGATTAGACCATGAAAGTGTGGGCGATTGCTGTTCTCCGTAATAACCTGATTGCGTTCAATAATTAATTTTGCCGGATATGCTGTATAATATTCACGATGAATAAGAATATTAGATATTACTTCGCGGAATATTTTGTCACGCAGGCTAATTCTATTAGCTGTTTCATCTTGATAAAATGGATCTGGTAAATGCTTGGCAATAAATTCCATTAGGCGTTCGTAGCTGTCAATTAAATTGGTTTGTACAATATCACGGTCATCGTATCTGTCAAGATTAACTCGTCGAAGAATTGCATCAGTTTTATGGTGAGGCAAGGCACTGAGTATCGTACTATCTTTACCAAACAGTAAAATAGCAGCTAGAGTAAAGCCGGATTTTCCTGTTTGTACATCACGTTGGTATAACTGCATGCTTTGTAATAGCTCAATATCCGACATGGTTGCCCACGTATGGTGATCATTATATATTGTGGCTAATTTACGAGCTTTGGTAATTAAGTCTGGGCGTAAATCATCTTTTAAATTAATAAATGGATAAACTCGGTTTTCAGTGTAGTTATTTTGTTTGCGGATATATAACTGGCTAACTAAATTAGTATTATCAGTAATATCTAAATCTCCATCTTCGTTCCGTTCAAAAATACGATTATTTACTCTATGAACTTGAGAACTGGGTGGAATGTAAGCATATAAAAGGTATTTACCATCTATTATAAACTCTTCTATGGATAAGTAGCTTGTTGGATTTAATTTTGTTGGGTTATTAATTGCGGTAACAAATTCCTTTTTAATTTGGGCTATTTTTTCAGATTCAATACCTGTTATAATTCCCCGATTAGTCACACCTAGTAGTAATTCGCCACCGAAGCGATTAAGAAAAGCACATACACTTTCGTAAATATCTTTAGGTAATGCTGCTCTACATTCTTTATATTCAAGTGAGATATTTTCACCTGTAGTAAGCAATTTTTTAATATGTTCTAAATTCATAAGTTTTTATTCTTTGAGTGGTATTTCATAACCTATATTATAATAAATGGTTAAGAGCCAGAATTTTACTATGCAACACAATATATTATGGTCATTCTTATGGACGTTTATGTCAAACAGGAATCCATTATATATTGAATTAATAAGTTGCAGCAAATATTGGCGCTATTCTCATAAAGAGAATTATACATCACCATAACCACAAAAGAATAAGTTATTTTTCTAACCACGTAATTTATATACCGCTTTCTTCTTAACCATTCTTAATAATGCCCAGTATTAAGAAATAACCTATAGAGTTTAGAAGATGTTATACTAGTTTTGTTGCTTTTATACGGTGGTTTAGTTACATATATGTAACAGTAAGAGTAAATTAACAACTAGAAATATAAATTTATGGTACAATTCTAGTTGTTTCAAATTACAAAGAATAAATTAATAATTTGCTCATATTAGGTTTATTAGTTGTAGTATAATTATCCAATGTAATTGGTGATTATACGATTTACCTTACAAATATTTAGTTAATTTAAATGGCGTATTACTATTCAAAAAATATAATAAACAATTTGATCTGTTGCAGGTGTATAACAATATGAGTGAATTTACTCAAAACAGTCGCAGATATTTATTTTATGTTACAGCTATCTATTTTGTATTATGGGTGGTTATAGCTATGTTGCTTGATGTAACTGTTATGATTAATAATTTTATTATCAACGGTGCTGGCTTATTAATTCCATTTTGGTTTTTTATAGGAAATATTATTTCTGAAGTATATGGCTATCTATATTTTAAAAAAATAATTATGAAAGCATGTGTATTTCAAGTTATCATAGGATTATGTGGGGTATTTATTTTATTATTTTTAGAAATACAGCATGTAAGTTTCACCACCAATATAAATTTCTCTAACCAGCTTAAGTTATTTGATTATTTATTCCAATTAGTATTTGCTAACTTAATTGCTATAATTGGCTCTAAATCAGTCAGCCACTATATTATTCCACGCTGCAAAGCATTATTGGATAAGAAATATTTTACTCTTCGCAGCAATGGAATATCCATATTAGGAGAAATGTGGTTTATAGTTGTCGTAAATTTTATTGGATTAATTAACACTTACTCAATAGCATCTATAACAAAAATTGTCATTGGGGCAATATGTATTTACCTTATCTTTAATATCCTTTTAGCAATTCCATCTAATATAATTGTTAATATGCTAAAGCAGGCTGAATATATTCCCAGTAAAATTGCTTTACAACGGTCAATTTTTGATATAATTAAGGAAAAAATTACATTTGACCATGGAATTGGATAAATCTAAAAATATTTGTTTTTATTCATAAATTAGAGGTATTAAATATCTAATGAAAATCGCATTAAACCACAATCAAAATCTAAGCTCTACTCTAATTGAGTTAATTGAACAATTTAATATTACTGAAGCAAAACTAGCCCGTGCTATAAATGTACCTAGAGCTACAATCAATAGAATTACCTCTGGTAAAATTGTTGATCCAAGGTCATCTACTTTAAAATTAATTGCTGATTATTTCGATATTTCCATAGATCAGCTTTTAGGATACGCTCCGCTTTCTTTTAGTTATACAAAAACCGCGAACAATATTATTCAGGTTCCTCTTTTGACTTGGGAACAATTGCAGCTTTTAAAAGGGGAGCTAACCGCTCCTCTTGTTAATAAAAACCATTTAGAATGGGTATATTTTGATTGTAAGAATAATAGCAGAACAACTTCTATGTTTGCGCTAGCTATTGAAGGTGATGCAATGTGGCCATATTTTGATGATAAATCAATTATAATAATTGATACAGAACTAAAGGCTCAAAATAGAAGTTTTGTAGTGGCACATATTGCTAGTACGAAGGAAGTAATTCTTAGACAACTATTAATTGATGGAAAATCTAAAATATTAAATCCATTAAATAGTATATTTTCATCGATACGCTTGGATAACGCTGATAAAATAATAGGGGTAGTTGCACATGTTAAAAAGAGCTTTTGAAAGTAGACCAGTTAATAATAGATTTGCTGATAGTGCTTTGAAATTATTTAGCTTTTCATATCATCTATATTATCAATTCGTTGCTAAACAATATATACTTCAAATTGATAATTTCAATTATTGTCCCAAACAAAAAGATTATATCATAAGCTTAAGATTTAGAAATAAGGGTGAAATTTTAAGTATTCAAGCAAGCAAAGTGGCAAAGGACAAAACAGTCTTAAAATTCATTAGTCCAATTGATTCATATATTATAGGTACTCTTTATGGCATGTATAATCATAAGCTAATTTGTAATGAAAGCCAGTTAATGTTGGAATATTTCCGCCATGATAATACTCCACAAGTGATAGAACCGCTAATCTTGATTAGTGAGCATAATCTATCCGGCATTGCCCCAGAAATTATTTTAAAACTAAAATATGGCGATAAAGTAATTAAAACTAATTGGAGGGAAATTTCTAAAAAACCATATTTAATCCAAAGTCTAAGCGCTAATGATGCGGTAACTATTGGCCTTATTAGTGCAAATTGTTTTATGAATGAACTATGCAACCCAACATAACTTTAGATCAAATAAATAAAAACTCTAAGTATAAATTAATTGCCTCTGTAGTGGTTGGCAACACTCTGGAATATATAGATTTTATAACCTTTATATTTTTAGCGCCTATTATTGCCGATTTATTTTTCCCCAAGCAACACCCTGAATTAGCCACTATGCTTACCTACACAACAATTGTAATTACCTACTTATTTAGACCAATTGGCGGCATAATTTTTGGTAATATCGGTGATAAATACGGTAGGAAAACAGTATTGGGGTTTACCATTTTATTAATGGCAATTCCTTCTTTTATAATTGGTATTTTACCTACCTTCAAAGAAATAGGTTACTTTGCTCCAGCTATTCTTATACTGATGCGTATTTTACAAGGCTGCTCGATAGGTGGTGAAGTTCCTGGCTCAATAACCTATGTAGTTGAAAATTTTAGACATAAAAACTATATGCTACATTGTGCGATGTTAACTTGTGGAGCAAATATTGGAATAGTTGTTGGGAGCCAGGTAGTTAGTTTTTTGATTAACCATACTTCTCCAGTTTTTATTTATACAATAGGCTGGCGCATACCATTTTTAGGAGGGGGGTTACTTGCAATAATTGGTTTCTATATTCGAATATTTCTTACAGAAAGTGAAGAGTTTATAAACTTACGAGCTACTAAAAAGATTAGTAAAGTACCGTTTTTTGCATTATTAAAAGATTTTAACTCTGAAATAATTAGTGGAATATTACTTTGTATGATAGTTTCATTAACTACATCCATATTTCATGTTTTTCTCCCTGGCTTATTGGTTAAACACTATTCATTTAGGTTAGCTGCCGCAACTAATTTTAGTTCCATAGGTGCAGCTACAATGGCAATCTTTTCCTTATTTTTTGCTTGGATAACAAAGTATATTGCCCCCATTAAAATAACATACATTGCTGTAATAGGTTTAATTAGCTTATTGCTTGTTATTCTAATTTTTGGAGATAATTTACGCCTGGAAGAAAAAAATTTAGCCCATCTCTACGGGGTAGTTTTTATATGCGGCATTTTAATAGCAGGAATAAATGGTTTATTTTTTGGCTTATTGGCTGATTTATTTCCCACTAATGTTAGATATTCTGGTATATCTGCCTGTTACAATATAGCTTACATTTTAGGGGCAAGTTCTACGCCTCTTTGGGCAAGTGAATTAATTATTATTAGTGAATCAAGTTACAAATATATAATTGCAGTTTGCTTTATATTCCTGTTGGTTTTTACTAGTTTATTTAAACCTCAAACTGGTATATCAGTCAGGTAATAATATATGTTTTAGGAGTACATATAAATGTTAAATGAAATCACCCCAGAAACTATCCGAATCTTCATTGGCTATGATTCTAGAGAACCAATTGCTTATCATGTATGTGTTCAAAGTATTCTAGAAGTTAGTAGTTGTCCAGTAAATATCACACCGTTAAAATTAAGTAGCCTCAAGCAGGTATTTGAACGGGAACGTACACCTAACCAATTAACTGATTTTTCTTATACTCGTTTTTTAGTTCCGTACCTTTGTCAATACAAGGGCTGGGCAATATTTATTGATGGAGACATGTTAATTCGGGAAGATATTGCTAACCTATGGTCATTAAGAGATATGGCTTATACTGTAATGGTTGTAAAACATCCAAAATTTACAGGAACACATACATTTTTAGATAACACTATTAATTCATTTGCTAAATTTAATTGGGCAAGTGTAATATTATTTAATAATTCAAAGTGCAAAAAACTAACTCTAGAATATCTTAAAAGTGTTGAATATCAAGACTTACACCAATTCAAATGGATTCATGACCATTTAGCCATTGGTGAACTTCCAACTAAATGGAACCATTTGGTTGGATATAATGCACCTGATTCCAGTGTATCATTAGTTCATTGGACGCTAGGTGGTCCATATTTAGGGGGCAAGTATAAAAATATTGAATACGCAGCTGAATGGTTTAGGATGAAAGATAAGTTACTTTATGCAAAAATTGATTAACCAGTTAGCTTAAACTAAGAACTTATAATTGAGATTATATTTACCCTCCAAGTAATGAGCAAATTTTATATCTATAGTTGTATTTAAGTAACAAACTATTACTTAAATGTTTTATCTAAGTAAGCAATTCTTAAATGGCTGCATTCCATCTAAACGTATCCCAAATTATTATAATTCCAGGATTTATAATGTGCGACTTAATATTAATTCTACTGTAACAAGTTATGTTAATATGAACTAATTGAACCATATTTGTTTCTTTTGTGTAATTATTTGTTGCGTTAAAGTAACAAATGTTGATATAATAATTCCAGCAAACCCAAAAATTAGTTTTTTTATAGCTAATATCTGCCATGAGTTGTATTTATGTTATAAATTAACTAAAGCAAATGTGAGTGGTTTTTAAATTTATTTTTAAAGGTAATTTTTATGAGCACAATTAAAGTAGCATATCTTAAATTGAACTTACAATATCGGGTACTTGAACATAATAAGCACTTTGCTAAATTATTTAATTATGAATTTGGTAATATGCCGGATTTAACTTTTACGGTATTATTTGGACTTAGTTTGCAGGGTAATTCTCAAATAGAAAAATTGCAAATAGGCGAACAGGAAGCATATACCATATTGCGTAATCGTAGGAGCGGGCAATGTGCAGAAAATACAGTTGTGGTTTTATATGCATTGGTTAAGCGTTATGAAAATTATTTCACGGTTAAAATAGTCAATTGGTTAAACTGGCTGCATGGAATAGATTATTCTCTTGAGGGTGGTTATGCATGCGTTAATGAAATAAAGTTTGTAACTAGTAAATTATTTAATAAATTATCTATAGCTGCTGGATTTAAATCGCTTTATCCATTAATAGCCCACGTACCACAAAAATTTAATGGCGGTATTTTTCCCTCAGCTATTGCCGAAATAATGCAACTATTTGCGCTAAAACCTAAAGCGGACCATTATTCTCGTGATTATGCCAGAAACATATATAGTCGGATTAAAACAAACCTTAAACAAGAATATAATCAGGAGTATGTAGATGTAATTGATCTAATCCATGATAACGAATTACTCAATATTATCTTAGAGGATGAAGTATCAATACTGAACACTGAATTAACTAAAAACCTAATGCTTCGGAATAACCATTCAGATATTTTGCTTGATTCAATTATAGATATTATGCCAATTAACTTATAAATTAAATATATTCATGCGTCTCTTAAAATTAGACGCATGAATATATACAAAGTTAATTTAAGATAATATTTATTAATTGTGCCACATCCTCTCTACGGTTACAGTTATTTCGCGTTCATTGGAAACTAACGTTTGTGGTAAATCTTTAGATTCAATTTGCTTACCATTGAAGCTAATATGCGTTAACTTAGGTGATTTTTTAATTAGCTCATCAATATAATGAGCATCTGGTCCACTTTTATTTAGAAATTGATTTATCTCCGTGCTCCTAAAATTTCCTTGCAATACTAAATTTTCAATTTTACCGAGAAAAGCTGAAATTTTTTCATCTTCAACAGCAAGTTTAAGGAATGTATTCAACTCACCAGCACCAACTACATTATGTGGTACAATAAATTTGGATCCGCTTATTGCCATACAATAGCGAAGATTTTCTCTCATAGTTTCTGAGGCTGAGTCGCCATAATTATATGAAACAGTGGGACCTGGAACATGAGAGGGAGTAGATGGAACTAAGTCTCTTAATGCATTTAAATCATATCGTTCGCCATATCCACCTGTGCTAGTAGTACTATGAACA